>JAGQUE010000278.1 GCA_020438665.1 Nocardioidaceae bacterium
CCCGGCACCAAGGGCCTGAGCCTGTTCATCGTGCCCAAGTTCCACTTCGACCCCGAGACCGGTGAGCTCACCGGTGAGCGCAACGGCGTCTACGCCACCAACGTCGAGAAGAAGATGGGCATCAAGGTGTCCAACACCTGCGAGCTGACCTTCGGCGAGAAGGAGCCGGCCCGCGGCTGGCTGCTCGGCGAGACCCACAGCGGCATCGCCCAGATGTTCCAGGTGATCGAGAACGCCCGCATGATGGTCGGCGCCAAGGCCATCGCCACGCTGTCGACCGGCTACCTCAACGCGCTCGACTATGCCAAGTCGCGGGTCCAGGGTGCCGACCTCACCCAAGCGTCGGACAAGACGGCGCCGCGGGTGACGATCACCCACCACCCCGATGTACGCCGCTCGCTGATGACCCAGAAGGCCTACGCCGAGGCGATGCGCGCCCTGGTGCTCTACACCGCGAGCTGGCAGGACCGGGTCCTCATGGCCGACCACGCCGGCGAGTCCGACGCGACCGCCGAGGCCGTCAACGACCTGCTACTGCCGATCGTGAAGGGCTATGGCTCTGAGCGCTCGTGGGTGCTGCTCGGCACCGAGTCGCTGCAGACGTTCGGTGGGTCCGGCTTCCTGCAGGACTACCCGGTCGAGCAATACGTGCGCGACGCCAAGATCGACACCCTCTATGAGGGCACCACCGCGATCCAGGGCCAGGACCTGTTCTTCCGCAAGATCGTCAAGGACCAGGGCCGGGCGCTGGGCCACGTGGCCAGCCAGATCCAGGGCTTCATCGCCTCCGAAGCCGGCAACGGTCGCCTCAAGGTGGAGCGGGAGCTGCTGTCCGAGGCGCTCGAGAACGCCAACGGCATCGTCGGCACGATGATCAGCCACCTCATGTCGGCCGACCCGTCGGCCCAGGACGGCGACCTGCGCAACATCTACAAGGTCGGCCTCAACACCTCGCGCCTGCTCATGGCGCTCGGTGACGTCGTGTGCGCCTGGCTGCTGCTGCGTCAGGCCGAGGTGGCCCTCGACAAGCTCGCCGGCGACGTCAACCCGGCCGACAAGGCGTTCTATGAGGGCAAGGTCGCCGCGGCGCAGTTCTTCGCCCGCGATGTGCTCCCCAAGATCAGCAGCGAGCGCGCCATCGCCGAGGCCGTCGACCTTGCGGTCATGGACCTCGACGAGGCCGCCTTCTGACGCACCCCGTCACACCCACACCACACCAACGCCGAGTCGTCACTGATGTAACGACTCGGCGAAGGGTTGGGGGCAGGGGCACGGGACAGAACCGGCGGCGCGCGACAATCACGGCATGACGACGATCGGCATCGTGTCCCCCGGCGCCATGGGTTCCGCCCTCGCCCGGGCCTGGCAGGCCAACGGCGCGGCGACCGTGGCCACCGTCCACGGGCGCAGCGCCCGGACCCGCCGGCTGGCCGACGGGCTCACCCTCCTCGACGACCTCGACGCGGTGGTGGGCGCCGCCGACGTGGTCGTGAGCGTCTGCCCACCCAGCCACGCCGAGGCCGCCCTGGCCGACATCGTCGCCGCCTGCCGTCGTACGACGTCCCGGCCGCTGGTCGCCGATCTCAACGCGGTGTCGCCCTCGGTGGTCGCGACCTTGGAGCGGGCGGCGACCGACGCCGGGCTCGACTTCGTCGACGGGGCGATCAGCGGGCCACCGCCGCGCCCCGGGACGGACACCATCCTCTATGTCTCGGGCAGCCGGGCCACCGAGCTCGCCGACCTCCCGGCCGAGCACCTGCGCGGTGTGGTGGTCGGCGACCGGGCGGGCCAGGCCTCCGGGGTGAAGATGTGCACGGCCTCGATCTACAAGGGCACGACCGCTCTGTGGGCCCAGGCGCTGCAGACCGCCGACGAGCTCGGGGTCCTCGACCTGGTGCTCGACGACCTCCGGCTGGAGTTCCCGGGTCTGGTGGACGGAGCCGGTCGCCAGATCGCGCTGGCCACCTCGAAGAGCGCCCGGTTCGTCGGCGAGATGGAGCAGATCTCGGTCACCCAGGGCGCCGCGGGCGCGAGCGCCGAACTGTTCGCCGCGATGGCAGCCGTCTATCGTCGCCTCGCCGCGACGCCGTTGGCAGCGGTCACGCCCGAGGAGGCCACTGGTCTGCACGACCTGCGCGAGGTGCTGGCGCGGCTGCGCTGACGCGCGAGGAGCGGCCGCTCCGGTCCAGATGTCCGATCGGACAGTCCCCCTGGTCCGGTCGGGTGGTGCGGTGGGACCGGCCGTACCGATGTTGCGCGTTCGGGCCTGCTGGCCACCCGCCTGTCCCTACGTTTGTCGCTCTGGGTCGACCGCTGGTCGGCCGACCACAGACAACGACCTGGGAGGCACCATGGAGCGCACCGGCGGCTGGAGCCGGTTCCGTCGGCCGACACTCTCGCGCGCCGGCGCGGTCGCGATCTCGCTGAGCGTGCTCGTCGCGGGCGGTGTCGGTGTCGCCGTCGCCGCCGGTACGACGACCGGCGCGAAGGCGTGCCAGACGAGCGGCAGCGTGCTGGTGCTCCGCAACAGCAAGGGCAAGTGCCCGGCAGGCTCGAAGGCGGTGACCCTCGGCGCTCGGGGGCCCGCGGGTCCCGCCGGCGTGCAGGGACCCGAAGGTCCCGCGGGCGCCAAGGGCCTCAAGGGCGACACCGGCGCGACCGGACCCCAGGGCATCCAGGGACCGACGGGGCCCGCTGGCGCCAAGGGCGCGACGGGCGCCACGGGGGCGACCGGGCCCGCTGGACCCACGGGTCCGACGGGCACCACCGGCGCGACCGGTGCCACGGGCGCGACCGGACCGGCCGGCCCGAAGGGCGATACCGGGGCCCCGGGCCCGACGGGCGCGACGGGCGCGACCGGCCCGATGGGGCCGCAGGGCCCGGGCGCCAGCCGGATCGTCTATACCTCCAACGCGACGGGCAGCCTCGCCGTCGCGAACCAGCCCGTCCTCAACGGCTACACCTACTCATCGACCTGCAGCGTCGGCGGCACGGCCAGCGCGCCGACGGTGACGTCCTACCTGACCGTCAAGGCCGGCAGCGGAACGACGTACAGCCTCTATGGCTCCCGCCAGACCCAGACCAACGACACCGGCTCGATGGCCGACTCGGTCCTCAACCAGCACGGCCTGTCGACGTCGTTCATGATCGGCCCATCGGTGACCAGCGGCAACAGCCTCCAGCGTCAGTACGGCACGCTCCTGGTGAGCGGGTCCAACGGCGCCCTGCACACGGTCACGTTCCGGGTCACCGCCAACGCGAAGACGACCGTGGGCTCCAACGAGTCGCGCTGCATGGTGGAAGCCGTCATCATCCCGACCACCTGACCCGGCCAGCACGCCCCACCACGGCGGGGCCCGCTGTCACTAGTCTGTCAGCATGACCGACCGTGACCTGCTCGCGAGCTATGTCGCCGTGTGGTGGCAGGCCGTGGCCGACCTGCTCGCCCTGCTCGACGAGCTCGGGCCCGACGACTGGGCGAGGCCCACCGACCTCCCGGGCTGGACCGTGCACGACGTCGTCGCGCACACCGCCCACCTCGAGGCGATCCTGGCCGGCGCGCCGGAGGAGACCGTCGACGTCACCCCGGGCGAGCACGTGCGCGGGCTGATGGGCTACTACACCGAGCAGGGCGTGGTGGCGCGCCGCGACCGGAGCCCGGCCGAGCTCGTCGCCGAGATCCGGGAGACCACGGCGCGGCGCCATGACCAGCTGCTCGCCGACATGCCTGCCGACGCCTCCGCGCGGCCGACGGTGATCTTCGGTGGCGTGCCGTGGGACTGGCGAACGCTGCTGCGCAACCGCCCGCTCGACGTCTGGATGCACGAGCAGGACATCCGCCGTGCCGTCGGCCGCCCCGGCAATCTCGACGGCGAGCCTGCCAAGCACTCCGCCGACTACCTCGCCGAGTCGCTTCCCCTGGTCGTCGCCAAGCGCGTCGGGGCCCCGGAAGCTACGACGGTCGTGCTGCGCATCAACGGCAGCAAGCCGCTGTCGGTCCGGGTCAACGCGGACGGCCGTGGCGTCCGGGTGCCCGAGATCCCCGCGACACCCACGGTCCGGATCAACACCGACCGGGAGACGTTCGTCTGCCTGGCCGGCGGACGCCGCGCCCCCGCCCCGGGAGCAGTCGGGCTCGACGGCGACCAGGACCTCGGCCAGCGCATCCTCGAGGCGATGGCGGTGACGCCCTGATGGCGTGGCAGCTCGACGAGATGCCCGACCAGGACGGTCGCGTCGCACTCGTCACAGGGACCTCGGTGGGCGGGCTCGGCCACCACACCGCCCTCGAGCTGGCGCGCCGAGGCGCGACCGTGCTCCTCGCGGGCCGCAACGAGCCCAAGCTCAAGGCAACCGAGGCGGCCATCCACACCGAGGTCCCGGACGCCCATCTGCAGCGGGTCGTCGTGGACCTGGCCGACCTCTCGTCGGTGCGGCGTGCCGCCGGGCACGTGTCCGAGCTCCACGTGCTGGTCAACAACGCCGGCATCATGGCCCCGTCCTACTCCCGGACCGTGGACGGCTTCGAGTCCCAGCTCGGGACCAACCACTTCGGGCCGTTCCTGCTGACCGGGCTGTTGCTCCCCCGCCTGCGCGAGGCGGCCGACTCGGGGCACGACGCCCGGGTGGTCACGGTGTCGTCGATGATGCACCGCACCGCCCGGTCAGCGCCCGTGGAGGATCCGCGCGCCGACAACGGCCGCTATCTGCGCTGGCCTGAGTACGCCCGGTCCAAGCTGGCCAACCTGTTGTTCACCTTCGAGCTCGACCGTCGGCTCGCCGACGCCGGGATCGCGGTCAAGGCGATGGCCGCCCACCCCGGCTTCGCTGGCACCCACCTGGTCGCCAACGGCCAGCTCGGGCGGACCACCGGGGCGGTCGCCTCCATCCTCGAGGCGTCGGTCAAAGCGGTCTCCCAGTCGCCGGCGGCCGGTGCGCTGCCCACGCTGATGGCCGCGACGGCGGCGCTGCCGTCGGGCACCTATTGCGGCCCTTCGCGGTTCAACGAGATGCGCGGCGCCCCCAAGGTCGTCGGAGCCTCGTCGCTCGCCCGTGACGTCGACGCCCAGCGCCGGCTCTGGGAGGTCAGCGAGGAGGCCGTCGGGCTGTCGTGGCCCTGACCCGGCGTCGTCGTACGCCGGTCAGCGGGCGCGAGGCCCGAAGACCGGCTTGACCTTCTCGAACGCCGCCCGCTGGGCGACCTTGGTGTTGCGGCCGGCCAACAAGAAGGCCTGCTCGACGCGCTCCCGGGCGAACGTGCGTCGCGGGCTCGCGGTCCAGGTCGAGTTGAACAGCCGCTTGGCAGCGGCGAGCTGGTCGGGCGACCGCTCGGCGAGCCGGCCGGCGAACGAGGTCGCCGCTTCGACCGGGTCGGCGTCGAGCTCGGTGACCAGGCCGAGGTCGCGGGCCTCCTTGCCGCTGAACATCTGGGCAGTCATGGTCAACCGCTTGGCCGTGTCGATGCTGGTGAGCTCGGCCAGCGATCGGATCCCTGTCATGTCGGGGATGATGCCCCACTTGCCCTCGAGCACCGACCAGGTCGAGTCGGGGGTGGCGATGCGGAAGTCGGCCGCCAGGGCGATCTGGAGGCCGCCGCCGAGGCAGTGGCCGTGAACGGCCGCGATCACGGGGACGGGCAGCCGGCGCCACGCCCAACACGCCTCCTGGAAGGTGTTGGTGCCGCGCCAGGGGCGCGGGACGAAGCCCGCCACCAGCTGGGCGGGCTGGCCGAGGACGCTCTTGAAGTCGAGCCCGGCGCAGAACGCGTCGCCCGCGCCGGCGATCACCACCGCCCGCAGGGTGCGGTCGCGGCGCAGGTCACGGGCCGTCGACGCCAGATCGCCGAGCAGCTCGAGGGTCAGCGCGTTGAGCTTGTCGGGCCGGTCGAGCCGGACCTGGGCGATCCCGTCGTCGACGGTGCAGCGCACGAGCGTCATGGCGTCAGCCTAGGCGCTCGGGACCGGCGAGGATCGTGGCGAGGCGACCAGCGTGATCAGAACGACAATGCGGCCAGGGCGGCGCTGACGATCGTCGGGGTGTCAACCGGAGCGGCGTGGCTCTTGCGGCTGTCGCCGATCGCGGGGCCGACGCTCACGGTGGTCACCCCGAGCGCCGACCCGAGCCACGCCAGCGTGGCCGCCGACTGGTCGTGGACGGTCACCAGGGGGACGTCGAGGTCGAAGGCCTGACGCAGGGTGCCGGCGATCGAGGGGGTCGTGCCCGAGCGGACCGCCCGCATCGTCGTGCGCTGCCACGCGGCGAAGACGGCATCGGCACTGACGACGTCGACCACGTCGGCGCCGATGCCCTGTGCCTCGAGCTCTTCGGCCGCCTCGAGGGTCTCGGGGATCGCCGACCCCGCGGCGGCGAGCTGGACGCGTGGCTGGTGGCCCGTCGTACCGGCGACGAGCCGATAGGCGCCGGTCACGACCTGGCGCCGGAGGACGGCGTCGCCGAGACGCTCGGCGGCGGTCTCGAACGGGCCCTGGTTGAGCGGCCGCTGGCTGACCCGGAAGTAGTAGGACGTGGAGGAGGACGGCTCGACGGTGCGCAGCGCCGCGCAGAGCATCCAGTCGACGGCCTTGGCAAAGGCGGGCTCGGCGGTGATGACGTGGGGGATGCCGAACGCCGGCTGGATCCCGGCGGCGATCCGGCTCCACCCGTCGGCCAGCTGGCGCGGGTCCGCGTCGAGCTCGAGATCGAGGTCGACGTTGACCAGGTCGAGGTCGCCGAGCGCCCGCAGCGCCCGCGAGAACGCCGCCTGCGCGGACGTCGGCCGGGTGGCGCGGGCGCCGCTGCTCTCGGGGATGCCGCGCAGGGGCGTCGGCTCGTCGGTCACGACGGTCAGCGACATGCGTTGCACCCGCGCCTCCAGGGCGCGCCACACGTCGTCGCGTGAGTCGTTGTCGTCCGCAGCATGGGCGCCCGATCGCCGCACGTGGGCGTCTTCCATGCCCCCTCCTGAGCCCCGGTCGCGCACGTTTGCGCCCCATCGCTCCCGAGGCTTCCGGGGACGGGGTCCAGCCTGTCACACGGAGAGTCGCCTTGTCAGGAACTCCGAACGGGCGAGCCGCGCGGCATGATGGCCCTATGGAAACCCCGTCTCGCGCCGGCCAGCCCGCCGAACCGTCCGACCTGGTGGATGTCGCCCACCTGGTGACGGCCTACTACACGGGCGTCCCCGACCCGGACAACCTCGATCAGCGGGTCGCCTTCGGCACCAGCGGCCACCGCGGGACCAGCCTCAAGACGGCGTTCAACGAGACCCACATCCTGGCGACGACCCAGGCCATCTGCGACTACCGGCGCGACCAGGGCTTCAACGGGCCGCTCTTCATCGGTCGTGACACGCATGGTCTCTCCGAGCCGGCGTGGGCGACGGCGATCGAGGTGCTGGTCGCCAACGACGTCACCG
>JAGQUE010000279.1 GCA_020438665.1 Nocardioidaceae bacterium
GTCGTGGTCGGCGTGCTGCTCGTGGCCGTGACGGGGATCCTCCGGCTCGACCCGGTGATCGCGCTGCTCGTCGGCCTCAACATCATCTGGACCGGTTATCGCCTCATCTCCAGCTCGGTCGGCGGCCTCCTCGACCGCGCACTGGACCCCGACAAGCAGGCCGTGATCGACGGGACCCTCGCCGAGTTCTCGACCGAGCAGGTGCGTTTCCACGCGGTCCGCACCCGCGAGGCCGGCCACCGCTCCTATGTGACCATGCACGTGCTGGTGCCCGGATCGTGGTCGGTGGCGCGCGGTCACGACCTGGCCGAGAACGTCGAGCGGCGGCTGCGCGAGCGGCTCCAGTCGGTCGATGTCGCGACCCATCTCGAGCCCATCGAGGACCCCCGGGCCTATGAGGAGGAGCTGGGCGTCGAGTTCCCCGGTTCTTCCACAGGTGAGAGTTAGTACGGAAGGTAGGAGATCTGCCTTCCGTACTAACTGAAACCTGTGGAAACTACCGCTGAGGGTGGGGGCTCTCTAGTCTGACGCCCGTGGACAATCACAGTGGCGGCGGGCGGAGCCCGGTCCAGGCGGTGATGGACTCCGAGGAGTTCACCAAGACCGTCGCCGAGATCGCGGCCAGGACGGGGCGCAGCGAGGCCGCCGTACGACAGGAGGCGAAGGGCTGCCTGGAGGAGATGACCGCACAGGTCACCTCGCAGGGGACCCGGGCCTGGGACCGGCTCGGCAGCTGGCTGACCCGGTCCTACACCATCGACGCCGACGTGTCCGGCCTCGCCGCGCTGCGGGAGCTGGGGCGGGACCAGTCCCTGGTGTTCCTGCCCAACCACCGCTCCTACCTCGACCCGCTGGTGCTGCGGTCGATCCTCGGCAAGCACGGCTTCACGCCCAACCACATCCTGGGTGGCATCAACCTCGCCATGTGGCCGGTGTCGGAGGTGGGTCGTCGCAGCGGCCTGATCTTCATCCGTCGTACGACGCGCGACGACCCGATCTACCCGGCGATGATGCGGCTCTACTTCGCGCTGCTGCTGCGCCAGCATGCCAACCTGGAGTGGTACTTCGAGGGCGGCCGCACCCGCACCGGCAAGCTCCGGCCGCCCAAGATGGGTGTGCTGCGCTACCTGGTGGACGCCTTCCTCAGCAACGGCGCCGGCGCATCCGACGTGGCACTGGTGCCCGTGGCGATCGTCTATGACCAGCAGGCCGAGGTCGAGGCGCTGTCCTTCGAGGAGTCCGGCGGGACCAAGCGGCCCGAGAGTCTCGGTGCCCTGGTGCGGTTCGCGCGGGCGCAGTCGCGTGGCCGCGGCCGAGCGCACGTCCGGTTCGGTCCCCCGGTCTCGCTGCGCGAGTCGCTCGACGAGGCCGCGCAGCGCGCCGGCTCCGCCGACCCGCGCGAGGTGGTGCCGCGCGTGGCGTTCGAGGTGGCCCACCGGATCAACGCCGCGACCCCGATCACGCCGGCCGCGCTGGTCACGTTCGGGCTGCTCGACAACGACGACCGCGCCATGACCCTGGGTGAGACGCTGGGGCTGCTCGAGCCGTTCCTGGCCTATGTCCGCCGCCGGGGCCTTCCGCTCACCTCCGACGTCGACCTGGGCAGACCCGAGGGCATGCGCCGGGCCCTGCGGACGCTGGTGCGCGAGGGCGTGGTCGAGGAGTACGACGGTGGGCTGGAGACGGTCTATGCGATCACCCGCGAGCGCCACCACGAGGCGGCGTTCTATCGCAACACGGTGACCCACTACTTCATCACCCGCGCGATCGTGGAGGTGGCGGCCGTCCAGGCACAGGAGGCGGCCACCGATCCCACCGCCGACCTGACCGCCTCGCTGTGGGACCACGCGCTGGCGATTCGAGACCTGCTCAAGTATGAGTTCTTCTTCGCGACCAAGGCTGAGTTCGACGCCGAGATCCGGGTCGAGACGGCGCTGGCCCTGCCGGACTGGAACAACGACCAGGTGACCGCCGACTCGGTGACCTCGGTGCTGCGCGCCAGCCCGTTGCTGCTCGCCCACCGCGTCGTCGGCCCGTTCCTGGAGGCCACCCAGGTGGTCGCCGCGCGGCTGGCGACGCGCGAGCCGGCCGCCCCGGTCGACCAGGACGCCCTGGTGGCCGAGAGCCTCGGTGTGGCGCGGCAGCGGTGGCTCCAGCGCGAGCTCCACAGCGCCGAGTCGATCTCCAAGGACCTGATGACCAACGCCGTCAAGCTCGCCGGCAACCGCGACCTGCTGGGCCCCGGCGGTGACGAGCTCCGCGCCGCTCGGGAGGCATTCTCGGCCGAGCTGGATGCCGTGGTCGCCGCCGTCGGCGTTGTCCGTGACGTCGCCCTCCGCTCTCTCTCCGTGGACAGGAGCTCATGACCGTGGCCGACATCGACGACCTGATCGCCGACATCGAGGCAGGCCCCCAGGGCCCCGAGGTCGGGGCCTTCTTCGACTTCGACGGGACCCTCATCGACGGCTACTCCGCTGCGCTCTATTTCCGCGAGCGGCTGACGAGCGGCGACATTGGGGTCAGCGAGC
This sequence comes from Nocardioidaceae bacterium, assembly GCA_020438665.1. The sequence continues at coordinate 2,529 of JAGQUE010000279.1, forward strand.
TGTTCCAGACGATGGTCGAGATCTTCAACATGCAGCAGCGCGGCCACGACGTGACCAACCTGGTCAACGTGGCGCTGGGCGCCCTGGCTGGTCGCGAGCGCGCGGAGATCGACAAGCTGAGCCAGGAGCTCTGGCGCAGCAAGATCGCTCCCAAGGTGTTCCCGGAGGCGCGCCGTCTCGTGGCGGCCCACCTCGCCGCGGGTCACACGGTGGCGATGGCCAGCTCCGCGACCCGCTTCCAGGCCGAGGGGGCCGCCCGCGACCTCGACATCGAGCACCTGCTGGTGACCGAGGTCGAGGACATCGGCGGTGTGCTGACCGGCCGGGTCGACGGCCCGATCCTGTGGGGGCCCGGCAAGGCCGCCGCGGTCGTCGCGTTCGCCGCCGAGCAGGGCGTCGACCTCGACGAGTCCTATGCCTATGGCAACGGCGCCGAGGACGTCCCCTATCTCGAGACCGTGGGGCGTCCCCGCCCGCTGAACGCCGACGTGGGCCTGACCGGTGCCGCGGAGGAGCGCGGCTGGCGGGTCTATCGCCTCACCCGCCACCTCCGGCTGAACCCCGTGGCCGTCGTCCGGAGCGCCGCCTCGATGGTCGGCCTCGGCGCCGGGGTGGCGGCGGGCCTCGGCATGGGGCTGCTCAACCGCGACCGGGCGACGGCGCTCGAGGTGGCCTCGGCGGTTGGCTCCCAGCTGTCGCTCGCGGCGGCCGGCGTCAAGCTCGACATCACCGGTGAGGACAACATCTGGAAGGCCCGCCCGGCCGTGTTCGTGTTCAACCACCAGAGCCAGCTGGACGTCCCGATCCTCGGCGCGCTGATGCGGCGCGACTTCACCGGCGTCGCCAAGAAGGAGCTCGCCAAGGACCCGACCTTCGCCGCGATCGGCTGGCTCACCGAGATCGCCTATGTCGATCGGACCGACGTGGTGGCCGCCAAGAAGGCGCTCGAGCCGGCGATCGACCGGATCCGGGCCGGCAAGTCGCTGGTGATCGCGCCCGAGGGGACCCGATCACCCACGCCCAGGCCGCTGCCGTTCAAGAAGGGCGCCTTCCACCTGGCGATGCAGGCCGGGGTGCCGATGGTGCCGGTCGTCATCCGCAACGCGGGCGAGATCATGGCGGCCCACTCGCTGCTGGTGAACGCCGGCACCGTCCAGGTCGCCGTACTCCCGCCCATCGAGACGACCCGCTGGACCGTCAAGACCCTCGACAAGCAGGTGGCGCGGGTCCGGCAGATGTTCCTCGACACCCTCGCCGACTGGCCCGGCTGACGCCGGCACGTCCTTGAGCTGGCTGCTCGAGCGACCGAGTCGGATGACGTCCTGGTGGGACGTCATACGAACTGGCTGTCCGGGCGATCCTTCTCGATGACGTTCTGACGCTCGGGCGACCAGGTGGCGTCGCGGCCGAACTGGGTCAGCAGCACCGAGAGGGCATTGCCCTCCTCGGGGTCGGCGTCGATGAGCCGGGCGGCCCGGCGCGGGCGCGGGACGAAGGAGTACCAGGACGAGACCGCTCGGACCAGGTCCGGGTCGAACCCCGGATCGTTGCCGAGCGCCGTCGCCAGGTCCCACGCGTGGATCAGGTGGTGGGCCGCCAGCCGCTGGACGTAGTCCTCGCAGTCCTCCACGCCCGTCGGCAGGAAGACGATCCCGCCGTCTGGCACGCTGTGCCGCACGCAGTGGCGGGCGACCGCTGCGACGGCCCGGGCCGCCGCGTCGGGGTCGTCGCCGAGAACGTCGCCCTGGAGGAGGTCGGCGATCTCGGCCGGCAGCGCTCCCTCGAGCAGCGGGATGCTCCAGAGGTCGTCGAGGACGACATGGTTGATCAGCTCGCGGACGGTGCGACGGGCCGATGGCGTGGGCTGCTCCCAGTGGTCGCGCGCGACGGCGGACACACCGTTCAGCCAGGTCTGCAGGCAGCCCTCATAGAGGGCCGGGACGTCCATCAACTTCCTCCTCGGCCGGTCACTCCGAGAGGATCACGACCAACGGATTCTGATACACGGCCGCGCGACACGCCAGAGGGATCGGGCCCGAAGTCCGGATCGGGTCCGCGGCCGGGTCAGCGCCGCGTCAGCAGACCAGCGACATAGGCCGCCTGGCCGAGGTGTTGGGTGATGTCGTTGACCACCGAGACGAGGCGTACGGCGGCCGTCACGGGCGGGTCCCAGCGCTCGTCGACGACGACGTCGAGGTCGATCCCGGACAAGCCGTCGAGCACCAGGAGCGTGCGGGCGTGAACGTCGGCGTGGTAGCCGAGCAGGAGCGTCGCGTCACCGACGGCGAACGCCCCGACCTGGTCGGGCGAGTGGCCATAGCCGATCTCGCGCTCACCGTAGGGCAGGGCGAAGCGAGCGCTCCAGCCGCGCGCCGTCCAGACCTGCTCGGCCAGCTCGGCCATCAGACCCGTGGCCGTGGCAACGCCGGCGAGGTGGTCGTCCTGCACCCGGCTCAGATGCCAGACCAGCCAGCCGACGGAGTTGGCGTCGGCGTCGGGGCGCCACAGCACCTGCTCGGGGGTGAGCCCGTCGAGGGTGGTGGGCAGGTCGTCGTGGACCCGCCCGAAGGCGTCGCGGAGGACATCGATGGCGGTGGTCATGACTGCCAGTCTGCCGCGCGATGCCGGTGGCGTCAGCGCCGGAGCGGCTCGGCTCAGTCGGTGACGGACGTGCCGCCGTCGTTGGACCACGCCTCGATGCCACCGGCCAGGTCATAGACCGACGCGAACCCGGCGCCGGCGAGGTAGTCCTTGGCGACCCCGGACCGGTTGCCGGTGTGGCAATAGAGGGCATAGGTCCGGGTGGGGTCGAGACCGGCCACCTGGGCCTGGAACTGCGCGGGGTTCTCCACGTCCATGTTGACCGCGCCCTTGAGATGACCGGCCGCGAACTCCTCGGGGGTGCGCACGTCGATGATGGTGGTGCCGGCGACCTTGACGGCGGCCGCGAAGTCGGCCGGCGCGAGCGAGCTGCCGCTGCTGGGGGCGGCGCTGGCGGTGGGTCCGTCGGTCACGCTGACGGTGCTGTCGCTCCCACCGCAGGCGGCGAGGCCGAGGGTGAGGACGGCGGCGCCGAGGGCAGCCGCAAGACGACGACGGGACATGGATCCTCCTGAGTGGATGGTCATTCGGGAACGCAGATCTGGCGACGGGCCGCTGCTACGAGCGTGAGGCCCGACACGGCGAGCACGACGACGGTCGTCACGGCCATGAGGACATAGGCCACGATGTCGTACGCCGCTCCGGGCAGTGTGGCGGCGGCGACGAGGGCGATGACCGACGCCGCGGTGAGGGGGAACGTGTAGGCCCAGTAGGGCAGGGCGAAGGGGATCTTGCGTAGCCGCGGCAGCTCAGCGGCCACCAGCAGCAGGAAGGCCATCGTGGCGCCATAGAAGATGTGGAAGACCGGGTCGCCCTGGCGACCGGTCAGCACCATCCAGGAGATCCCGGAGATGGCCGGCGGGGCGATGAAGATCGCGATCGTGGGCAGCAGCTTGGGTGGGATGGGGTCGCCGTGGAGCAACACCCGCAGCATCAGGATCGGCAGCAGGGCGACATAGAAGACGAGGCCGACCGACCAGGAGAACCACGCCAGCTGCAGGTTGCCGAGCGCCGGGGCGGCCAGCGGGGTGATCACGTTGCCGACGACGGGGATGAACCACGCGGGCGTGACCTGGGACAGCCCGATGTCCTGGCGCTCGAACCAGGCGCCCATGACGACGATCATCACGAGCAGGTGGCCGATCGCCCCGACCCACCAGGCGACCTTGGCAGGTCCTGGGAGGAGGTCCTGGCCCGCCGTCGCGAGGATCAGCAGCCCGATCGTGATGGTCGGGACGAACGCCATCCGGATGGGGTGCCGCAGCTCGGCGCGGGCGGCCGCGGGGTGGCGGACCCACTTGCCGGTATAGAGCACCGCGATGAACACATAGGTGACGAGCGCCACCCAGAAGAGGGCCTGGGAGATGACGGGCGTCACATTCCATACCAGCGCTGCGCGGCGCCAGGCGAGACTGAGGCCGCCGAGCCCCATCACGGAGGCGAAGAGGGTGACCGGCAGGTGTTGCAGGCGGCTCATCGGCGCGGCCGGGCGGCCGATTTCATTTGACGTTGCTGTCACAAGCAGTCATCATATACCCCCGGGGGTATATCCAACGACAAAGGGGTCACCATGGCAGATGTCGTCGTCCTCGGCGGCGGAGTCGCGGGTCATACCGCGGCGCTGCACCTCAAGCGCATGCTGGGCAAGCGCGGCGGACACACCGTGACGGTGGTCACGCCGAACAGCAACTGGAACTGGATCCCATCCAACATCTGGGTGGGCGTCGGCAAGATGGGCAAGAAGGACGTCGTGTTCCCGCTCGCGCCCGTCTATCAGAAGAAGGGCATTGGCTACCACCAGGCCAAGGCCGTGGCCATCCGACCGCAGGGCGACGCCGACGACCCGCGCGGTGCGGTGGACATCGTCTACACCGGTCAGGGCAAGGAGGGCGAGGAGACCCGCCTCCGCTACGACTACCTCATCAACGCGACCGGGCCGAAGCTCCGGTTCGAGGCGACCGAGGGGCTCGGCCCCGAGGCCGGCCACACCGTGTCCGTGTGCACCGCCGACCACGCGACCGAGGCGTCCGCCGCGCTCTCCGCCGCGATCGACAAGCTCAAGGCCGGCCAGCCCCAGACGCTGGTCGTCGGCATGGGTCACGGCACCTGCACCTGCGAGGGTGCGGCGTTCGAATATGTCTTCAACGTCGACCACGAGCTGCGGGAGGCCGGTGTCCGCGACAAGGCGCGGCTCGTCTACGTCACCAACGAGGCCCAGCTCGGCGACTTCGGCGTCGACGGCATGACCTTCGGTCAGATGGGCTTCGAGACCACCAGCGAGCTGTGGACCGGCTCCCTCTTCCGGGAGCGCAACGTCGAGGCCATCCTCGGTGCCCACGTCGCCAAGGTCGAGCCGGGCGTCGTCCACTACGAGACGCTCGACGGGCAGATGCACGAGCTCGCCTTCGACTTCGCGATGCTGCTGCCACCGTTCGGCGGCGTACCGCTCAAGGCCTATGACCAGGCCGGGGAGGACATCACCTCCGAGCTGTTCGCCCCCAGCGGCTTCATGAAGGTCGACGCCGACTACACGCCCAAGCCCTATGAGGAGTGGAAGGCCAGCGACTGGCCCAAGACCTATGAGGCGCCGGGCTACCACAACATCTTCGCCGTCGGCATCGCCTTCGCCCCGCC
>JAGQUE010000280.1 GCA_020438665.1 Nocardioidaceae bacterium
GGTCACGGTTGTCGGTGAGCCACGCGCCGGTCATCGACGCGAGCGTCGCAGCGGCGACGCCGGTGAAACGCATGGCCAGGTAGTCGACCGGCTCGAGGTACCACCGCGCCCTCGCGGTCACCTCGGGGCGGTCGTGCTCGAGGTGGAGCATGTGGGCGATCGGGTCGGCTCCCGCCGGGTTGGGTACGCCGCCCGAGCGTCGTAGCCAGGCTGCCAGGACGCGGGGTCGATAGCCGGCGATCGGACCGCCGAAGCGCTGGGCGGAGTATTCGCCGCCCCGAGTGTCGCTCCACATCAGGCACTCGGCGACGGGGAGTCCCTCGGCGTCGACGGGCACCGTGCTGGCCCACTGGCCTGTCACCGAGACCGCCACGACCGACGAGCCGTCGATCCCGCCCTCGGTGATCCCACGCCGGGCGACGTCCACGATGAGCTGCCACCAGGCCTCGGGGTCCTGGACGGCTGCGCCCGCGTGGACGGCGTCACCGCGCTCGTACCACCACCACACCGGCTCGCCGGTGACGGTCACATAGCCGACCTTGGGACCACCGCTGCCGAGGTCGACGGTGAGGACGAGCCGGCTCACTCCGTCACCGAGGGGGTCACGGCCGGGGCAGGAGGCAGCGACTGGAAGTTGTCCAGCATCGCGTCCATGAAGGTGACGATCATGTCCTCGACCTCGGTCGTGAGACCGCCGGCGACCCCGCCATAGATGGCGCCCGACTCGGCGCTATGACCCGCCGCCGACTGCTCGTGAGCATAGGCGACGGCCTCGGCGAGGTCGGCCGCGAAGGCGTCGACGACACCGGGCCGGGTCTGCGGCCGCGTCACGGCCATGTGGATCGCGTTGGGGTATTGCTGCCCGTTGAAGCGCCAGCCGCGCGGCCGCATGAAGTCAGCGACGTGGTAGATGTCGAACGCGTCGGAGGTGAAGGAGAAGCAGAACGTAGGGCTGCCCATGATGCGCAGCTCAGGGTGGCTGCGGACGGCGTCCATCATCGCCCCGGCTGCGCGGAAGATCTCCTCGGCGTACGCGCGATAGCCAGCGCGGCCCAGGTGGACCATCGAGGCCCACGTCGCCGCGAGCAGGCCGCCCGAACGGGAGCCGTCCATGCCGGGCGACATGTACTTGCCGCCCGACCAGCTGACGATGTGGAAGTACTGGCTGTTGCGCAGCGCCTTGTCACGGAAGACGACCGCCGAGGTGCCCTTGAAGGCGTAGCCGTACTTGTGGGTATCCGCCGAGATCGTCGTGACGCCGGGCACGCGGAAGTCGAAGACCGGGACGTCATAACCGAGCTCCTCGCCGAAGGGCAGGATGAAGCCGCCGAGGCAGCCGTCGACGTGCAGCCCGATGCCGTGCTCGACCGCGAGCGCACCGAGCTCGGCGATCGGGTCGACGGTGCCATAGGGATAGTTGCCGGCCGAGCCGACCAGGGCGATGGTGTTGTCGTCGATGGCCGCGGCCATCGTCTCGACGGCGACCGTCGTGGTCTCGGGGTCGACCGGGACGGTGCGGTTCTCGATGCCGAACAGGTGACAGGCCTTGTCGAACGCCGGGTGCGCGGTCTCGGGCTTGACCAGGTTGGGCCGCGTGATGCCACGGGTCTGGGCGGCGTGCTCGCGGTAGGCCAGGATCGCGTGGAGGATGCTGCCGGTCCCGCCGCTCGTGATGAGACCGGCCGGCTCGGTGTCGGTGATCGCGTCCGCGTGCATCAGGTCGAGCACCATCGCGATGATCTCACCCTCGAAGCGGGTCGCCGACGGGCACAGGTCGCGCTGGAGCGCGTTGACGTGGGCGAACCGGCCGAACGCCTCCTTGAGGAAGTCGTAGTGCTCGTGGTCGCCGGAGTACATCGTCCCCGACACCCGACCGGTCTCCCAGAACGCGTCCTCCTCGGTCGCCATCACCTCGAGCTCCGCGAGGATCTCGGCCCGTGGCCGGCCCTCGTCGGGTAGCCCTCGGGTGACCGGGAAGCGGTCGGCGTAGGGGTAGTCGGTCATGGGTCTCCTCCCAGGGGTCACGCAGCCGGACGAATTCTCACACCTCGGGCAGGTGCGATCGCATGTGACCTGCGCCATACTCCCGCGCAGGGCCTCGCCCATCCTGCGAGGCCCCCACCCCACCAGGAGGTTTCGTGAAGCTCAAGCGCGCGCGTGCGATGGCACTCGGGATCGTCGGCCTGCTCTCCTCGGGCCTGGCGATCATCAGCACAGCGACCCCCGCCCAGGCCGACGGTCCCGGCGTCGGGCCGGGCTGGGTCGTCACCGTCGGTGACTCCTACATCAGCGGCGAGGCCGGCCGCTGGGCCGGCAACACCAACAAGTCCTCGTCGATCATCGACGCCCTCGGCTCGACCGCCTACTACGACAACGCCGGCAGCACCGGCGAGCAGATCAACCGCTGCCACCGCAGCAAGTCGGCCGAGGCCTACGTCGGCAGCCTGCAGGGCCTCAACCTGGCCTGCTCGGGGGCCAAGACGTCGACCTATACCGACTCCAGCGGCTACTTCAAACCCGGTCTGGACTTCTATGACAACGGGGCCGGCAAGCAGGGCCAGGCCACCATGCTCCAGACCTTCGCCACGACCCACAACGTCGCCATGGTCGTGGTCAGCATCGGCGGCAACGACTTCAACTTCGCCTCGATCGTGCAGCAGTGCGTCACCGACTTCCTGGGCTCGCCGTCCTGGTTCAAGGACTTCTGCTACGACGACCGCTCGGTGAAGTCCAACTTCACGGCCGCCAATGTCGCCGCCCGCCGCGCCGCGGTCGCGGCGGCCTACCGGAACATCCGTACGGCGATGCGCAACGCCGGCTATGCCGACAACGCGTGGACGCTGGTCGTGCAGAACTATCCTTCACCGCTGCCCAACGGGTCCGGAATCCGCTACTCCCAGAGCGGCTACAGCCGGCAGAGCGTCGGCGGCTGCGGCTTCTGGAACGCCGACGCCGACTGGGCCAACGCCACCGCACTACCGACCATCAACG
>JAGQUE010000281.1 GCA_020438665.1 Nocardioidaceae bacterium
GACCTCGGACCCGTCTATGGCTACCAGTGGCGGTCGTGGCCGGCGCCTGACGGCCAGCACATCGACCAGATCGCCCAGGTGGTCGAGCAGATCAGGCGCGACCCGAGCTCGCGGCGCCACATCGTCTCCGCCTGGAACGTCGCCGACATCCCCCGGATGGCGCTCGCGCCCTGCCACGCGTTCTTCCAGTTCTATGTCGTGGACGGGCGGCTGAGCTGTCAGCTCTACCAACGCAGCGCTGACGTGTTCCTCGGCGTCCCGTTCAACATCGCGTCCTATGCGCTGCTCACCCACATGATCGCCCAGGTGACCGACCTCGAGGTCGGCGACTTCGTCCACACCCTCGGCGACACCCACCTCTATCTCAACCACCTCGAGCAGGCGCGACTCCAGCTGACCCGCGAGCCGCGGGCGCTCCCGACGCTGCGCCTCAACCCCGAGGTCCGGGCGCTGGACGCGTTCGAGCTCGAGGACATCACCGTCGAGGGCTATGACCCCCACCCGGTCATCAGGGCCCCGATCGCCGTCTGAGACCGCGCCGACGGTCCGGGAGAGGAGGCGGGAGGCCAGATGAGCAAGCGCGTGGTCTGCGTGGCGGCGTACGCCGACAACGGCGCGATCGGCCGCGCCGGTGACATCCCGTGGCGCATCCCCGAGGACTTCGCGCACTTCAAGGCCACGACACTGGGGCACACGCTGGTGATGGGGCGCGCGACCTATGACTCCATCGGTCGCCCGCTGCCCGGCCGCGTCACCATCGTCATCACCCGCGACCCGGAGTGGTCCCGGCTCGGTGTCCTCGTGGCCCACGCCTGGGATGAGGCGGTCGCGATGGCGGCCGACCTGCCGGGCGACCTCATGGTCGCGGGAGGCGCCCAGGTCTATGCGCTCGCGCTGCCGCACGCGACCCATCAGGTGCTCACCGAGGTGCACCTCGACGTGCCCGACGCCGACACCTTCTATCCCGCCTGGGATGCCACCGCCTGGCGCGAGACCGCTCGCGAGGAGCACGACTGGTTCACCTGGCGCTGGCTCGAGCGCATCGTCGAGGACGCCGGATGACCGCGTCCGACGACCTGTCCTGGGTGGCGGTCGACGCCACCCGCGCGGACCCTCCGCCGTACGACCAGGTGAAGCGGGCCATCGCCCACCGCGTCAGCGACGGTCGGCTTGCCCCCGGCACCAAGCTGCCGACCGTCCGTGCCCTCGCAGCGACCCTCGGGGTCGCGGCCAACACCGTCGCCCGCGCCTATCGCGAGCTCGAGGCGGCCGGCGTCGTCGACACCCGGGGGCGGGCCGGAACCTTCGTCAGCGGGGACGACGCCTCCCGCGCCGCTCGTGAGGCAGCGGCCGAGTTCGCGGGCCGCGCCCGCGCCCTGGGGCTGTCACGCGACGATGCCGTCGCGCTCGTGGACCACGCGCTCCGCATCGCCGCCCAGGGGTCCTGACAGGGCACCTCGTGCGACAGGACGGGGCACCTCGGCGGTTCACACCGGGCACCTCGGCGGTCAGGCGCGGTGGAGGGGGCCGAGGGAGACGTGGAACTCGCCGCGGGCGTCGGAGTCGTCGATGTGGGTCGAGTGGTACGACGGCCGCAGGACGCGCACGGGATGGTGACCGCGCTGACGGAGGGTGAGCACGGCGATCCGGCCGTCGTTGACCCCCGGAGCGGTGGTGGCCTGGCCGGCGATCAGGTTGCCGAGGCCGAAGACCACCCAGGTGCCGTGGATGCGTTCGATCGGCTGGACCACGTGGGCGTGGTGGCCATAGATCGCGGTGATGTCCTTGTCGCGGGTGAGCCGGTCGGCGAGGTCGCGCTGGAAGGCGCTGGGCTCGTGGGAGTACTCGTCGCCCCAGTGCAGGGCGACGAGCACGGCGTCGGCGCCGTGGGCCCGGGCCCGACGGGCGTCCCGCTCAATGCGGGAGGCGTCGATGAGGTTGACCGACCAGGGCTTGTCGGCGTCGATGGGCATGCCGTTGGTGCCGTAGGTGTAGCTGAGCCAGGCGATCCGCAGGCCGTGGACGTGGAAGACGACGGTGCGGGCGGCCTCGGCCGCCGTACGCGCCGATCCCGTGTGGGCGAGCCCGACGGCGTCGAGGTCGTCGAGGGTGCGCTGGATCCCCGCGAACCCCTGGTCCACGGTGTGGTTGGAGGCCGTCGAGCAGCCGTCATAACCGGTCCACGCGAGCGCGTCGACGACCTGCGGTGGCGCGGAGAACAGCGGGTAGCCCGAATAGGGGCCACCCGGCGGAGCGAGCGGGGTCTCGAGGTGGCACAGCGCGAGGTCGGCGCCGCTGACCACCGGCCGCAGCGACGAGAGCATCGGCCGGAAGTCGAACGGGCCGCGACCGGTCCGGGCCGCCGCCCGCTGTGCGGACGTCCAGACGTTGTCGTGGATCAGCACGTCCCCGCTGACCGCGATGGTCACCGTGCGCACCGTCGGGCGGTGTGGCGCCGTCGAGGTCGCGGCGACGGTCGGCGTACCGATGGCGAGGACGGCCACCGCGTCGCTGCCGGCCGCATCGCCCGCCTGGTGCACACCGGGGGTGAGCAGCGCCAGCGGCAGGCAGGCGGCGAGCCCGAGCACCAGCGGGCGCACGAGAGAGCGCACGAGTTCGGGCACGGTCACACCCAACCGCATCGCGACCCCCTTCCGCCTCGTGTGATGCGGAATCGAGACACAAGGTTGCCGGTGAGTCCGGTCACGCGGCGAAGCCGACCGCGAGAGCGGCTAGCCTGGCACCTATGACGTCCGCACCCAGCGCTCCCTTCGGCCGTGTGCTGACCGCGATGGCCACCGCCTTCACCGACGACGGAGCCGTCGATCTCGACGGGACGGCGCGCATCGCCGCCCACCTCGTCGACCACGGCCACGACGGGCTCGTGGTGTCCGGGACGACCGGCGAGGCCCCCACCTGCTCCATCGCCGAGTGCGGTGACCTGCTCCGGGTCGTCAAGGACGCGGTCGGCGACCGCGCCAGCGTCGTCGCGGGGGTCGGGACCAACGCCACCGCCCACTCGATCGAGCTCGCGCAGCAGGCCGAAAAGCTCGGCGCCGACGGGCTGCTGCTCGTCACGCCCTACTACAGCAAGCCCTCCCAGACCGGCATCCTCCAGCACTTCCGCCAGGTCGTCGACGCGACCGACACCCCGGTCATGCTCTATGACGTCCCCGGCCGCACCGGCACCACCATCGCGCCCGACACCTATCGGCGCGCCGCCGAGTGGGACTCCGTCATCGCCGTCAAGGACGCCGTCGGCGACTTCGCCCGCGGCACCCGCATCATGCGCGACACCGGGCTGGTGTTCTATTCCGGCGACGATGCCCACAACCTCGGCTGGCTCGCCCACGGAGCGGCCGGCTTCATCTCCGTGGCCGGTCACGCGTGCGGTGACCCGCTGCGCCGGATCGTCGACGCCTGGTTCGCCGGGGACGCAGCAGGAGCGCTCGCGGCCTACCGCGAGATGCTGCCCGCGGTCGACGCGATCATGGGCGTGCCCAACTATGGAGCGACGACCGCCAAGGCCGCCCTGCAGCTGGTGGGCGTCCTCGACAACCGCAACGTCCGCAGCCCGCTCGTCCCGCTGGACGACGACGAGCTCGCGGCCCTCCGTGACGGCCTCGTGGCCGCGCACGTTCTCTGAGAAGGAGCGTCCTTGAGTCACCCGCATCCCGAGCTCCCCGAGGTAGGACCACTTCCCGAGGGGGGCCTGCGGGTCATCCCGCTCGGTGGTCTGGGCGAGATCGGCCGCAACATGACCGTCTTCGAGTACGCCGACCGGCTGCTCATCGTGGACTGTGGCGTGCTGTTCCCCGAGGAGCACCACCCCGGCGTCGACCTGATCCTGCCGGACTTCGGGCCGATCCGTGAGCGCCTCGGCGCGGTCGAGGCGCTCGTCCTCACCCACGGCCACGAGGACCA
>JAGQUE010000282.1 GCA_020438665.1 Nocardioidaceae bacterium
CCCTCGTCCTGGACCCCGGCCCTGCCCTCGGCCACGGCGGGGACCGACGACGGGTCACCCGACTCGAGCACGACGCCGTACGGCGACCAGCGGGTCGCCTCCCCCGGGAGCTCGGAGACCTCGGCCCGACCGGGCCGCGCGACGAGCACCACGCGTGGCGGCTCGTTGTCGGCTGCCAGCAAGGCGTCGAGCTCGTCGCCCGCACCCGTGGCCTCCAGCGCGGAGGACAGCGCCTCGACCACCCATCGGGGGTGGCTGTGCGCCACAGCGGCGAACCCGAGGGGATCGGCACCCGGATCGGGTGCCACCCGCCGCACCCAGGTGCCCAGGTCAGCCTCGGACACCCGACGGAGCACGGCGTTGACGAACCCGGCGGCGCCCGGGCCGGCCACCGAGCGTGCGAGGTCGACGGTCGCGCTGAGCGCGGCGTGGGGCGGGACCCGCATCGACAGCAGCTGGTGGGTGCCGAGCCGGAGCACGTCGAGGACCTTGACCTCGACCTTGGCCAGCGGGCGGTCGATGCAGGCCGTGAGGATGGTGTCGTAGGTCCCCCGCCGGCGCAAGGACCCGGCCGCCAGCTCGGTGGCGAAGCCGGCGTCGCGTCCGCTCAGGCCGTGGCGACGAAGCACGTGGGGCAGCACCAGGTTGGTGTAGGCGTCGTCGACCCGCACCGCGCGGCACACCTCGTAGGCCGCCAGCCGGGCGGCGTCCACGCGCGTCGTCGGGGCGGGCGGCTGACCACCCGGTCGGCGCCGGCGGCGTCGCGGGTCAGCCATCCGGGAAGTGCTTCTTGACCAGCGACGTGGGCGCCACGGCGAGCCACGCGTCGGTGATGACCTCGGTGAGCTCGTCAACGTCGAGCTCGCCCAGCCGCGACTGCTGCACGAGAACGGCGTTGAAGTTGTTGAAGTGCGGGATCGTGAAGAACGGCGTCGTCGCGTCGTCGACCAGCGCCGCCTTGTCGGCCGGGTTTGCGACCCGGATCACCAACAGGTCGTCGTAGAGCTCCCCGGTGGCGGGGTCGATGGCACTCTCGTGAGGCTTGCGGAACAGCAGGAAGCCCTTTCCCTTCTCCCCGGCCGGGACCTTCCACGTGGGGACGTCTCCCCAGGTCGTCCCGAACTCCACGTCAGGGAGCCCACGGCAGATGCCGTCCACGTCGTCAGGGGTCGCCGGTCGAGTCATCACGTCAGGTTAGCTGCGTGGCGGGGTCGAGCCGAACGCCGCGGGCCCAGTCGGCGGCGGCCATCTGCTTCTTGCCGAACGGGCGTACGTCGCCCAGCCGGACGGGCTGGGTGGCCGTCCCGACGAAGACCGCGCGCTTGGTGACCTCGACCCGGCCGGGGGGCAGCCGCGGCTGGTCGACGGCGACCACGACCGGACCGAGCTTGAGCCGCTCGTCGTCGAGCAGCGTCCACGCCCCCGGCGCAGGGGTGCACGCGCGGATCTGGCGGTCGATCGCGACCGCCGGGAGCCGCCAGTCGACGTGGGCGTCGTCGACGGTGACCTTGGGCGCGAGGCTCAGCGCGTCGAGCTCCTGCTCCCGCGCGTCGAGCGCCCCCTGCTCGAGTCCGTCGAGCGTCGCCACGAGCAGGCCGGCACCGCCCTCGGCGAGCCGCGCGAGCAGGTCGCCGGCCGTGTCGTCGGGCCGGATGCGCTCGGTCATCACACCATAGGTCGGCCCCGCGTCCAGCTCCTTGACGAGCCGGAACGTCGTCGCGCCGGTGACCTCGTCGCCGGCCCAGATCGCGTGCTGCACCGGCGCGGCCCCGCGCCAGGCCGGCAGGCAGGAGAAGTGGAGGTTGACCCAGCCGTGGGTCGGGATGTCGAGGGCGACCTGGGGCACCAGGGCGCCATAGGCGACGACGGGGCAGCAGTCGGGCTCGAGGGCCCGCAGCGCGTCGAGGAAGTCCGGCTCGCTGGGGCGCTCGGGCTTGAGGGCAGGTACGCCGAGCTCCGCGGCACGCCGGGCCACCGGCGACGGGGTCACCCGCCGGCCACGCCCGGAGGGCGCGTCGGGCCGGGTCACCACGCCGACGAGCTCGTGGCTCGAGGCGGCGATGGCGTCGAGGGACGGCAGCGCGACCTCGGGGGTGCCGGCAAAGACGAGACGCATCAGCCGGTCAGAGCCCCAGTCCACGGGTGGCGTGGGGCGAGACCTTGATCGTGGGCTGGTCGAGCCCGAACCACTCCGACTCCCGGATCTGACGCATCGCCTGCTTGCGGGCCTCGGCGTCGAGCCGGTCGATGAAGAGCACCCCGTCGAGGTGGTCGGTCTCGTGCTGGATGGCGCGGGCAAGCAGCTCGGACCCCTCGATGGTCACCGGCTCGCCGTGCTGGTCCCAGCCCTTCGCCACGACGCGGAGCGCACGCTTGGTGTCATAGACGACCTCGGGGAGCGACAGGCAGCCCTCGGGCCCGTCCTGGATCTCCTCGGAGAGGTCGAGGTCGGGGTTGATCAGGTGACCGACCTCGCCGTCGACATACCAGGTGAAGACGCGCAGCTGGACGCCGATCTGGGGGGCGGCGAGCCCGGCGCCCGGCGCGTCGCGCATGGTGTCGGTGAGGTCCTGCACGAGCGTGCGCAGCTCCTTGTCGAAGTCGACGACCTCGGCCGCGCGGCTGCGCAGGACGGGATCTCCGAACAGTCGGATGGGCTGGATCGCCACGAGAGCTCCTCACACGCGGGGTCTGCCGGCTCAGTCTAGGGTCGCGGTCAGAGCGTCATCGGGTCGACCTGGATGCGGACGGCTTCGAGCTTGCGGGCCGACCGCACCCGCTGGATCTCGCCGAGCGCCCGCGACAGCGCCACGCCCTGTGACCGGGGCACCCGCAGGACGGCACGCCACTCCCCCGACTCACCGTGGGGAACCGGGCCCAGGACGTCGGCGGCCGGCGGCAGCCGGAGCAGCGTCAGGGTGTCGTCGACGGCGCCGGCCTCGCCGGTGATCGTGGCGATCCGCGCGGCGGGCGGCAGCCGCGCCCCCCGGCGATCGGCGATCTCACGCTCGGCGAAGCCGCCCGGGTCCCACCGCACCAGGGCTTGGAGGGCGGGCTGCGCGGGGTCGCCGACGGCGACGACGTGCCCACCGGGCCGCACCAGCGCCGCGGCGTTGAGCCATCGCCGCAGTGCCTCCTCGTGGGTGCGCAGGTCGGCCCGCGCCAGCGTGAGCCAGGTGTCGAGCAGGACGACGGCGGCATAGCCGCCCTCCGCGACCGGCTCGGCGCCGGGGGTGGCGACCACGATCTCGCGCTGGACGCCGACGCGGGCGCGGACCTGGTCGCCGCTGGAGCGGCTGATCGCGACCTGAGGGAAGGTGCGGCCCAGCTCCTCGGCGGTGCGGAAGTCACCGAGCACCGGGGCGCGCAGCCCGCGATGACCACACGCGCCGCACGCCCACGCCTCGTCGGCGCGGCCGCACCAGCGGCAGGCGGGTGGCGAGGTCGGCCCGGTCAGCGCCAGCGGTCCCGAGCAGTGGCGACAGCGGGCGGGGGTGCGACAGCGTTCGCACGCGAGACTGGGGACATAGCCGGTGCGCGGCGTCTGGACGAGCACTGGACCTTCCGTCAGCGCGGCCCGGATGGCCTGGTAGGCCGAGGACGGGATGCGCGCGCCGCGGGCATAGGGATCGCGGGCGAGCTCCTCCTCGCCGGCGCCCGCGACGAGCACCTGCACCCGGCGGCGCAACGTGCCGCGCGACGGGGCGATCTCACGGGCCCAACCGGTGCGGAGCAGATAGGCGGCCTCGACGCTGCGGGAGAAGGCACCGACCAGCGCCGCCGCGCCCTGCTGCTCGGCACGCAGCAGCAGCGTCTCGCGGGTGTGGGGGTAGGGGGCGCGGGGCTCGGCGTGGAGGTCGTCACCGTCGTCCCAGACGACGACGAGACCCAGGTCGCGCACGGGAGCGAACGCCGCCGACCTGGTCCCGACGGCGATACGACGGGCGCCGCGGGACAGTGCCAGGAAGTCGCGATAGCGCGCCTGGGGACCCGCGTCGGCCGCCAGCGTCACATGGTGGCCGTCGCCGAGCAGCGCCGTGAGCGCCTGCGCCACCCGGTCGGCATCCTTGTGGTCGGGGGCGCAGACGACGGCGCCCCGGCCGCTGGCCGCCGCAGCCGCCACCGCATGAGCGACCAGCATCGCCCAGTCGCTCCCGGGCGCGGCGGTCCACACCGCACGGGGGGTCCCGCCGTCGGCGAGGTGGGCGATGAAGGACTCACCGTGCTGGTGGCCGGCCCAGGCCTCGCGCGCCGCGGCCAGGTCGACCACAGGCGACGGGGCGGGCGGGGAGGGCGCCTTCTCGGCCGTGGCGTGCCGAGGCGGCACCGCCAGGCGCAGCACGTCGGACCGGCTGCCGGCGTAGCGCTCGGCCAACCGGGCGGCCAACCGAGCGATCTCGGGGTGGAGCACCGGCTCGGGGCTGACCACCCGGCGCAGCGGGGTCAGCCGGCCCTCGTGGTCGGAGGCGGCGGTCCGCTCGATCACGAACCCGTCGACGTCCTGCCCGGTGTTTTACCAGCCGGGTGGGACAGCGGGCCGAGCGGGCGACGCCGCTGTGGGTGGACCGCCTGCT
>JAGQUE010000283.1 GCA_020438665.1 Nocardioidaceae bacterium
CACCCGGAGGTCTACATCATCGCGCTGCCCTTCTTCGGGATCATCACCGAGGTGCTGCCGGTGTTCAGCCGCAAGCCCGTGTTCGGCTATGTCGGGCTGGTCGGCGCCACCCTGGTCATCACGATGCTGTCGGTCTCGGTGTGGGCTCACCACATGTTCGTGACCGGCGCCGTCGATCTGTCCTTCTTCTCCGGGATGTCGTTCCTGATCGCGGTGCCGACCGGGGTCAAGTTCTTCAACTGGATCGGCACCATGTGGGGCGGCTCGGTGACCTTCGACAGCCCGATGCTGTGGTCGATGGGCTTCTTGGTCACCTTCCTCTTCGGGGGTCTGACCGGGGTGATCCTCGCCTCGCCACCCCTCGACTTCCATGTCTCGGACAGCTATTTCGTGGTCGCCCACTTCCACTACACGGTGTTCGGCACGGTCGTGTTCGCGATGTTCGCCGGCTTCTATTTCTGGTGGCCCAAGTTCACCGGCAGGGCCCTGGACGAGCGACTGGCCAAGCTGCACTTCTGGCTGCTGTTCGTCGGCTTCCACACGACCTTCCTGGTCCAGCACTGGCTCGGGGTCGAGGGGATGCCCCGGCGCTACGCCGACTACCTGCCCTCCGACGGTTTCGCGGTGCTCAACCAGGTCTCGACCGTCGGGGCCTTCCTGCTCGCCCTCTCGACACTGCCCTTCCTGTGGAACGTCTGGCGGTCCCGGCAGGCGCCCCTCGTCCAGGTCGACGACCCCTGGGGGTGGGGGCGGTCCCTGGAGTGGGCAACCTCGTGCCCCCCTCCGCGCCACAACTTCGAGCAGCTGCCCCAGATTCGCTCGGACTCCCCAGCGTTCGACCTGCACCACCCGGATGTGGCGGCCGAGGACCGGGAGCACCACGACACGTCGCTGCGACTCCAGGACCGCTGACCTCCGGTCAGCGGCGGCCCACGGCGAGGAAGAGCGGGAACTCACGCCTGGCCCCGCCGACCTCCTTGGTCACGACGTGGGGGGTGCTGAAGACCACGTGGGTGAAGCCGGCGGCCGCCAGCCAGCCGGCGATCGTGTCGCGGTCGAACCCGCGATGGCCGTCGAAGTCGTGGGCGTGGAAGTGGTCGTCGGGGTCGTGGTCGAGGTCGGCGATCGCCACCGAGCCGCCCGGCCGGAGGAGCTCGTGGAAGGCGGCCAGCACGCGCGGGACGTCGGAGACGTGGTGCATCGCCATGATGCTGACCACGAGGTCGTAGCGATCGGCCGGCACCGGGTCGACGGTCAGGTCGAGCCGGCGCGCGGTGAGATGGGCCAGGCCCGACTCCTCGATGCGCGAGGCCGCGACCTCCACCATGCCAGCGGAGGCGTCCGCCACAGTGATGGTGCCGACATGGGCCGCCAGCCGGTGGCTCAGCAGTCCCGTCCCGGCGCCGTACTCGAGCACCCTGGTCGACGGGTCGAGCGGCACCGCAGCCCGGAGGGCCTCGGCGAGGGCCGTGGTCCGCGCGCGTCGGACCGGGTCGTCGTCCCAGGTCTCGGCGGCGGCGTCGAAGTCGGTGGCCACGTCACATCCTCTCGTCGAAGAACTCAGCCGGCACCTCGTCGATGCCCCTCACACCGTCCAACAGCAGCCGGTCCATGGTCATGCCCGCGCGGACCACGCTGACACTGCCGTCCGGCTCGAGGATCACCGCTCCGACCTCCGAGCGATGCGCGATGCCGTGTTGGCGCAGCTGGCCCCACAGCTGCGCGCGCGTCATGCGGTAGCGGCGCAGCTCGTCGTCGCGGACGCGATCGCCGACCATGAGCAGCACGGCCGGCCTGGCCCGCTCCGGCTTGGAGCCGGGGACCAGGCTCGACCACCGGCCGAACGCGCGCTCGAGGACGAGCAGCGTCGTGAGGGCGATGAGCCCTCCCGCCAGGGTCGGTGAGTCGCCCAAGGTGGCGCGGGCCGCGACGGCGCCGACGAGGGTGACGAAGGCGACGCTGAACGTGGACGCGCTGGCGACCAGCCGCTGCCCCCAGAAACGCAGGACGACAGTCACGGCGACGAACAGGACCAACGACGCCAGCACCACGCTGAGGGCGCCGGTGGCCGTGATCCCGAGGTGGGCTTCGAGTTGGTCTCTCACGCCTCCGATCCTCCCTCGCCGCTGCGATCCGGTACCTCCGGCGCGCGGGCCGGCACCTGCGGCGGAGGCGCCGGGATCGCCCACGCCGCAGGATGGAGGTGAACCACGGCCGTCCACGGGGGTGCCGGCCGTGGTTCCATGTTCACCGCACCAGCGAAGGAGACCCATGACCGTCGACTCGACCGGCCGGCCGCCGGCCGTGGCAGCCCGGCCGCTGCCGGCGTACTGGCCCGACCTGGCGTTCGCTGCCGTGGTCTTCGTGGTCGGCGTCGTCGAAGCGCTGACCCGTGGTCTCGACTCCGGCGTGGTGCTGCCGGACTGGGAGATCCTGGTCGAGATCGTCTTGGTCACGGTGTTCGCGACCGCGGCGGGGTTCTTCCGTCTCCGCCCCGGGGTCGCGCTCGTGCTGATGTGGCTGGCGGCGCTGCTGCACGTCGCCGCAGGCGTCTATCCGCTGCTCGTCGAGGCGTCGGTCATGGCGATCGCGTTCGGCGTGGCCCGGTGGGGCCGGGTGACCACCGTCTGGGTGGGTGGGCTGTCGATCCCGGCGGTGGGGCTGGTCTTCCTGCTGCTGCGCTGGGGCGTCCCGTCGCCCTCGACCTTCACCACGCTCGCCGAGGGCAACCTGACGGCGATCCCGTGGGTCCTGCCGGGCATGCTGCTGGTGATGGCGCCGCTGGCGGTGCCGTTCATCGCCGGGTTGGCGGTGCGCGCCGTCGCCTCATCCCGGGCCTCGCAGGTCGCCGCCGAGGAGAGCCGTGACCTCGCCCAGGCCCAGCGGGAGGAGGCCGAGCACGCCCAGCAGCAGGCCCAGGAGATCGCCCGGCTGCGCGAGGGGCAGGCCCAGCTGGCCCGCGACGTCCACGACGTGGTCGGCCATTCGCTCGCGGTGATCCTCGCCCAGGCCGAGGCGGCCAGGACGCTGCCCGAGACCGACGTCGCCGGGATGCGCGACGCGATGGGCAACGTCGCCGACTCGGCGCGCCAGTCGCTGCGCGACGTACGCCAGGTGCTGTCCACCACGCGCACGCCCGGCGCTCACGGCGGCGCCGCCCGACGGGGCGGGCTGACCGAGCTGGTCGAGGGGGTCGCTGCCGCCGGCAACGACGTCCGCGCCACAGTGCAGGGAGAGCCGGTCCCGCTGCCGCCCGAGCTCGACCAGGTCGCCTATCGGGTGCTCCAGGAGATGCTCACCAACGCGCTCAAGCACGGCCGGCCGGGCGGTCCCGTGTGGGTCGAACAGACCTGGGGCGGGCCGTTCCAACCCGACGAGCTGCGACTCGAGGTCGCCAACGTCGTGCGCGACGCCGGGCCAGCGCCCGCGACACCAGCAGGCCTGGACATCACCCAGCCGATCCGGCCGGGCGACCCACCAGCCGTCTCGTCCCGCGAGGACGACGTCCCCGCCCACCCGGCGCCTCCGTCGGGGATGGGGCTGGTGTCCATGCGGCAGCGGCTGGACTCGGTCGGCGGACGGTTGGACCTGCATCGCCGGCCCGGGCCGGACGGCGACGTCGTCACTGCCACCGCCTGGCTGCCGCTGCACGCCGCGGAGGTCCGATGACCGAGTCGATCCGCGTCCTGCTCGTCGACGACCAGGCCCTCTTCCGGGCCGGCGTCTCGGTGATCCTCGGCGCCCAGCCGGGCATCGAGGTCGTCGGGGAGGCCGCCGACGGCCGTGCGGCGATCGAGCGGGTCGACGAGCTCCAGCCGGACGTGGTCCTCATGGACATCCGGA
>JAGQUE010000284.1 GCA_020438665.1 Nocardioidaceae bacterium
CGGCCTCGGTCGACCTCGCGGCGCTACGCATCATCCAAGAGGCTGTCACCAACGCCCGCAAGCACGGGGCCGCGCCGGTGCTCATCCGGCTGCGCCTGCACGACGGGTACCTGAAACTGACGGTAAGCGACGCCGGCCCGGGGCTGCCCTCCAATGTGCGCGCCGGCATCGGGATGCTGTCGATCACCGAGCGCACCGACGAGGTCGNNNNCACCGCCCGCTACGACCGGGCCGCGA
This sequence comes from Nocardioidaceae bacterium, assembly GCA_020438665.1. The sequence continues at coordinate 238 of JAGQUE010000284.1, forward strand.
GCGGGTGCCACCTCCTCGTCGACCTCCCTCTGGAGGTGTCATGACCACCGTGGTCGTCGTCGATGACCACCCCGTCTTCCGGCGTGGGCTCGTGACACTGCTGACGGCGTCGGGCCACGAGGTGGTCGGGCAGGCCCGAGGTGGCCTGGAAGCCCTCGAGGTCGTCGCGCAGGTCAGGCCGCAGGTCGTGCTCATGGACCTGTCGATGCCCGACGGGGACGGCTTCGAGGCCACAGCCAGGATCACGGCCGAGCACCCGGACGTCGCGGTCCTCGTCGTGACCCTGTTCTCGGATGAGGCCTCAGTCGCCCGGGCCCTGCACGCCGGGGCAGCCGGCTACCTCGGCAAGCACGCCGAGCCCGAGCACCTCATCGCCGCTGTGGAGGCCGCCAGTGCCGGTGCGTTGTGGATCGGTAGCGGCGTCGAGCGACCCTCGTTCGCGCGCTCAGCCAGCGAGCAGGCAGCGTTGCCGGGCGGGCTCACCGCCCGGGAGCTCGTCGTCGCCGACCTGCTCGCACGGGGCCTGGCCAACCCCGCGATCTCCGCACGGCTCGGCCTATCGACCAAAACCGTCGCCAACTACGTCAGCACGATCCTGCTCAAACTCGCCGCAACCGACCGAGCTCACGCCGCACGGATCATCCGCGCCCACCTCAACCCATGAGTCACCGACAGCCTCCACACGGGCCCCTCGAGTCCGCAACGTCGACGCCTGGTTCCTCGTCACCGGCGTCGTCGGCCTCTTCTTCGAGCGAGAAGCCGCTCGGCCCCCGGCCACGGAACTCGGTGCCCCTCTCGCGTCTGCGGGAACGCAATGCGCATGTGATCGACGCTGCAGAAGGTCCGGATGACCACGAAATGACCACGAGCCGCTGGCGAAAGGTGCATCTTCTCTCCCTGAGTGGCGTGGGGGCTCTGAGCCTGCTGGCGGGGAGGTAGAGCTTGTTGGGGTCGTACAGTTAGGCCGCACGCCGGCCGCTACGCTGCGGAACCCGGGACCGCCGCGGACATTGGCGGGTTTTGGCATGGCTCATCCGGTAGGACTAGCTGCTGGTTGTGAGCGACGGATCGGCTCGAACGGACGCAGTACCTCAGGCTCGGGCGTCGCGCGGGCGCATGGTGGCGCCGAGAGCGACGCCCGCGATGGCCGGCACGAGGACGAAGCTCGCGATCGTCGGCGCGACCATGGTCAGGTCGGAGAGCGCCGCCTCGGGCTCCCGCACGGCACCGAAGACCCAGAAGCCGAGGGCACCGAGCACGCTGATGAGCACCCAACGCACGGCGACCGGGCCGAAGGCCATGCGGCTGCCGTCCCGCAACGCCCACAGGAACCCGATGAGGGCGCCGACGGCGAAGGCGAACAGTCCGGCGCCGATGTTGGCGTCGGGGCCGCCGGTGACCATGGCGAAGAGCCATCCGCAGAGCGGCATGGCGACGGCGATGACGGCGGCTCGGAGGAGGACGGCTCCGATGGTTCGCATGAGGTTCAGGATCCTCCCGCCGGGCACGTGCCGTAATAGGTGGAGATACCTAGTCGACAGCGGCGCGAGCGGTCAGCTTGCCCGCCGCGACCAGACTCGCTCCCGGGACCAGCAGCCACGCCAACACGGCGGCGGCTGCAACGTCGTCGCCGTCCTGCGGCGATGCCAGGCCGGCGATCACCTTCAGGACTGCGTTTCTTTCACCGGGGTGCGAGGTCAACCAGGCTGGCAGCTCCGCCAGGTCGGCGACCACCCCCAGCCCTTCATGCTCGGCAACCCAGGCGCTCCACGAGCTGTGAGCTGCTGCGAGCAGGCCGACATGGGGGTCGTCCAGTCCCAGTTGCGTTGCGACGCTCATCTCCAAGTCCTTCCGCCGTGTGGTCATGGCAGGAAGGTTGCGAACGGTTGTACCCGGATTCGTCCCGGGACGTAGACCCAGCAGGGGAGGAACGTTGCTAGGGACGTTGCGTTTGCTCAGGTCAGGGCACGTCCCTGAAGAAGTCCGTCAAGTTCTCGGCAAACTGCCGGAAAGTACCGATTCCGGCAGGCCGCCGCGCTGTCGAAACCCGGCCGGCTCCGGTCCGCCGTCCCCGGCGGGACACGCGGTTGACACAGCCAGCGGCAGGAGTCCAAGGAGACTCACCTGCTCGGCGGGTTCCAGGGCCGCCACCCAGACGATCGCGACAGCGGCACCGTGGCCGCGCGATGGCACGTGCGGTCCGTTCCAGGTCGATCTCATTCACTGAGGCGCGAGGCAGCAGTGCGCCGAGTTGACCCAATGTCCTCCACCAAGGCGCGCGGCCTCGTACGGTGGCGGCGTGGATGGGGGAACGAGTGACAAGCGGATGCGCCTGCGCTACGGCGGGACGTGCCGGGTGTGCGGGTCGCAACTGCCGGCGAAGGCGGACGCGATCTACGACCGGGCGACCAAGACGGTGCGGTGCGTCAGCCACGAGGTCAGCGCACCCCCTGCGCCGGAAGCCGGGGAGGAGCCCGGCCTCGCAGTCCCGGAGGTGGTCGACCCCGGAACAGCTGGCGCGTCAGCGCGTCGCGAGTTTGAACGGCGCAAGACCGCGCGTGAAGAACGCATCCGGGCCAAGCACCCCAAACTCGGGGGCATCATTCTTGCGATCTCCGAGGACCCTCAGTCCACCACCGCATGGAACACCGGCGCCCTGGGCGAGGAGAAACTGGGCGGCGGGTTGAACAGCGTCGCCGGCGACACCATCCGCCTCCTGCACGACCGGCGCCTCCCCAGGAGCAAAGCGAATATCGACCACCTGGCCGTGACACCGACCGGCGTCTACGTCATCGACGCCAAGAAGTACCGCGGCCGCCCCCACCTCAAGGTCGACGGTGGGCTCTTCCGGCCTCGCGTGGAGCGGCTTCTCGTCGGCTCACGCGACTGCACCAAGCTCGTCGACGGCGTCTTCAAACAGGTCGACGTCGTGCGCGGGATCCTCGACCCCGACATACCTGTCCACGGTGTCCTGTGCTTCGTCGAAGCGGACTGGCCGCTATTCGGCGGCGACTTCACCACCCGCGACGTGCAAGCCCTGTGGCCGAAGAAGCTCTACCCCAAACTCCAGGCGGAAGGCCCCCTCACCGCGAAGGCGATCGCCCGGAGCCAGCGGACTCTCGCACAGGGGCTGCCAGCCTCCTAAAGCAAGACTCGAGCTGGGTTTGCCGGTGTGACGAGACCTGCAGACACCGGGAGACGCAGGGACCCCGGACAGGACCAGGCAATCCCTCGGCACCACAGCGTAGATGTCACCTATCCGTGCAGCAGTCCCGGGCGATCAGGCGGCCGCAGAGACGCCGGTTTGACGAGGGCACGCTGGTCTTCCCGGGCTGGCTGCCAAGGCGACAGAGCTCACGGCATACCCAGCTGACTGAGCCGCCCGGCAGACAACGGCGGCGCCGCTCACTAGGGTGCGCCCATGACCGCGCTGACACCCGAGCAGCAGATCGTGCTCGATGCGATCGACGTCGAGGAGATGGTGGCCGACCTCGTGCAGATGGTGCGCACGCCGAGCGTGACGGGCACCGACGCCGAGTCCGAGCTCCAGCACTCCATCGCCGAGGCCCTGACCGAGCTGGGTCTCGACGTGGACACGTGGCGGCTCGACCTCGATTCCCTGACCGCCGACCCGGAGTTCCCCGGCCTCGAGGCACCGCGGGCCGAGGGATACGGGGTGGTGGCCACGTCCGGCGGCGACGGCGAGCCCGCACTTGTCCTCCAGGGTCACACCGATGTCGTGTCCGTCGGTGACCTGGCCAAGTGGGAGACCGGGGATCCCTTCAGCGGCAAGATCGTCGGCGACAGCCTCCACGGCCGAGGCGCCTGCGACATGAAGGCCGGCACGGCGGCCAACATCGCGGTCGCGCGGGCGCTGGTGCGCTCGGGCCTGACCCTCGAGCGACCCTTTGCCCTCCACCAGGTGGTGAGCGAGGAGGACGGTGGCCTGGGCGCGTTCGCGACACTGCGGCGTGGGCACCGCGGCGAGGTCGCGGTCATCACCGAGCCGACGAGCGGGCGCCTGGTCGTCGCCAACGCCGGCGCGCTGACCTTCGAGATCCGTGTGCACGGCAGGGCAGCACACGGCAGCACCCGCCTCGAGGGCGTCTCCGCCTATGAGGCCTTTGCGCCTGTGTATGCCGCGCTGCGCAGGCTCGAGCAGCGGCGCAACTCCCGGCGCGAGCCCCTCTTCGGCGACAACCCCCTCCCCTACGGCATCTCGGTCGGACGGATCACGGCCGGTGACTGGGCCAGCTCGGTCCCCGACCTGCTTGTCGCGGAGGGGCGTCTGGGGGTACGACTGGGCGAGGACCCGGCAGATGCCCGTCGCGAGCTCGCCGAGGCGGTCACCGAGACCGCAGCCTCGGACCACTGGCTGCGCGACAACCCGCCCGAGATCTCCTGGCCGGGAGGGCAGTTCGCCTCCGGTCAGCTGGAGGCCGACCAGCCCCTTATCGGCGAGGTGGTCGCCGCCGTCGAGCTGGTCGGGGGCTCGCGGCCGGCCCTGGGCGCTGCCCCCTACGGCTCGGACCTGCGCCTCTATGCCGGTCTGGGCGGCATCCCGGCCCTGCACTTCGGTCCGGGCGACGTGCGCCTCGCCCACGCACCACGCGAGCGGGTCAGCATCTCCGAGTTGGCACGTCACCCGTGCCCTCGCCGTCATGGCCACGACGCGGCTGGGCGCCCACCGCTGACACCGGCTGGCTTGCACGGGCCATTTTTCTCATTAGACTCAAAAAATGAGTCAACTCTGGAGATGAAGACATGCGCACGATGAGGGCCGCCCGACTGGATCTGACCACGCACACCCTGACAGTGGAGGACATCCCGGTCCCGGAGCCCGGCCCCGGCGAGGTGCGGATCGCGGTGCGGGCTGCCGGGGTCTGCCTCTCGGATGTCCACCTCGTCGAGGGCTCCATCACGCCCCAGTTCCTCGTGGGGACCTCCGTCACCCTCGGACACGAGGTGGCCGGCGTCGTCGACGCACTCGGGCCCGATGTCACCACCACGGCAGTCGGCACTCGAGTCCTGCTCCAGGCCGGGCACCACGCGCCCGACGGCCGAGTCCTCACGCGAGGCGTCGACTATGACGGGGGCTATGCCGAGTTCGCGATCGCCCGCGCCGAGACCGTCGTCCCGATCCCCGACTCCCTCCCCTTCGAGCAGGCCTGCATCATCCCCGATGCGGTCTCCACCCCGTGGGCCGCCATCAGCACCACTGCCCACATCCACGCCGGCGAGGCAGTCGGCGTCTGGGTCCTGGGCGGCCTCGGCGCGCACGCCGTGCAGCTGCTGCGCATGAGCGGGGCCGCGCCGATCATCGCCATCGACCCCCTGCCCGCGGCCCGGGACCGCGCCATTGCCCTCGGCGCCGACGCGGCGGCCTCCCCCGAGGACGCCCCGGCGGTCATCGCCCGCTACGCTCCGGCAGGCCTGGACGCGGCATTCGACTTCGCCGGCGTGGCCGCGGTGCGCACGCAGGCTCTGGCGAGCCTCGGCCTGCGTGGCCGGCTCTGCGTCGTCGGGCTGACCGGCAAGGGCTTCGAGATCGCCTCCGACACCGCCTTCGCGTTCAAGGGGCAGGCCGTCCTGGGCAACTACGGGTCCGAGGGCAGCCACGTGCTTGAGCTGGTCCACCTCCTTGAGCACGGGCGCATCGACTTCGCGTCCTCGGTCAGCGGCACCTTCCCCCTCGCACAGGCTCCCGAGGTCATCGAGCGCCTCGAGCGCAAGGCGGGCAACCCCATCCGCTTCGTCCTGCTGCCCTGAGCCGCAGCCCGCCCACCTCAAACCGCGCACGCGGCATACCTCTGATCACAACCACAGGGAGATCACCCATGTACTACAGCGCTGGCAACTACGAGTCCTTCGCCCGTCCCCGTCCGTCCGATCGCGCCGCCGACACCCACGTCTGGTTCGTCGGAGCCGGCCTCGCGTCGCTGTCCTCGGCCCTGTTCATGATCCGCGATGGCGGCGTCCCGGGCTCTCACATCACGATCCTCGAGAAGCTCAAGCTGCCCGGCGGCGCCCTCGACGGGATCAAG
>JAGQUE010000285.1:0-1883 GCA_020438665.1 Nocardioidaceae bacterium
GATGGTTCCTGCGTCTGCGAGCCCGTCGCCGGTCCCCCTGCGCGCACCCGCGTCGTCCTCACCGACCTCGACGGCTGTGCCGTGTGCGAGCGGCCTGGGGCCCGGCACTCCGACGGGCCTGGACGTCAGCGTCCGCGCCGGCGCGGCCGTGGTCACCTGGAAGGCGCCGGACGCCTCGACCCACCCGGTCCAGAACTGGCTGCTGGCGGCCGCCGACCAGGAGCCGCCGCGGGGCAGCACGATCGCGTGGCAGACGGTCGCCGCGGGCCCCGGTTGCGGGACCGTGTCGGCCACGGTCACCGGCCTCGTGAGCGGGCACCGCTATGCGTTCTGGCTGGAAGACGTCGTGATCAGCGCCGAGGACGGCATCCCGCAGGCGCATCTGTATGGCACGGCCGCGCCCGTCGTCATCCCGTGACGAGACAACCGCGGCGGTGGCCCGTCACGTGCGCCGGTTGATCCTGATGTCGCCATCGGGCAGGAGCTCGGGGCGGTAGCGAGGGTCGTGGACCGCATGGTGGTGGTGACTGCACAGCAGCGCGCCTCGTCCGAGGTCGGTGCGGCCGCCGTCGCGCCAGGGGTCGAGGTGATGGGCCTCGGCCCAGGCGGCAGGGACCGAACACCCTTCGGCTCGGCAGCGCCGGTCGCGCAGCCGCAGGGCCCGCACCTGGGCCGGGCTGAACAGGCGCCGAGTGCGGCCAAGGTTGAGGATCTCGGAGTCGGCGCCGAGGACGACGGGGATGATGCCGGCGCTGCAGGCCAGCCGCCGAGCCTCGCTCGCGCTGATCTGGAGCGGGTCGTCGTGACCCGGGACGTGGGAGGCGCCGATGATCGCGGCGGTGGCCAGGTCGGCGCGGAGGTCCTCGAGGTTGAGCGTGACCATGATCGTGGTCGCTGAGCCGCCGTGGTCGGGCAGCCGGGCGGGGTCGACGGCCTCCAGCAACCTGCAGAAGGCCTTCCCGAGGCGGCGGGGGTAGGGCAGTCGGGTGAACGGGTCGCCGGCGCCGGGGAGCGGCTGGTCGCCGGCTGTCTCCTTGCGGGGGTTGGTGAACGCCTCGAGATAGGTGGCCAGCCGGGTGGCCGCGGCATCGGGGAGGAGGCCGGCCAGCCGCGTGGTGCCGTCGCCGACGCGGCGCAGGGTCAACCGGGTGTTGCGGTGGGCGGCGGCCTCGAGCGCCGCGAGTCGGCGGGCCTCGAGGGCGTCGGCATGGTCGGGGGCGACCACCTCCAGGACGCGGCGCGCGAGCCTGGCGAGCTGGCGGGGGCCGAACCGGGCGCAGTGCTCGACCAGGGTCTGCTCGGCCGCGGCCAACACATCGGTGGGGACGTCGCCGGGCAGCGCGTCGAGGGCACGCGCGATGACCTCGGCCTGCGCGGTGTTGGCCTGTCCTGCTCGCAGCGCCGCACGCAGCACGGCGTAGCGACGGTCCAGCGCCACGGCGAGCGCGAGGTCGGCCCGGGCGTCCTCGAACCGGGTGTGCGTGGCGTTGGCCAGCCACTCACCGGCGTCGCGCGCCGCCGTGGTCTCCGCGACATCCGCCGCGGCGGCCAGGACGCGCAGCCTGAGCTCGTCGAGCTGGGCCTGGACCCGCGCCAGCCCGCGCAGCGCGTCGGCCTTCTCTGCCGTGGTGAGGAAGACGGGACTGGCCTCGGCGACCCGCGCGAGGACGGACCCGAGCGCCGAGGTCGCCGCCAGGATCGGATGACACATGAGCGGGGGCCTCCTCCCAGGACACGACACGACAGTCACCATCGGTGTCGTCGCTCCTGGAGGCCGGGGCACCCCGGCAATCACATGACCCTCGCGACTGGGCGATCACTCGTGAGGTCTGGCCCCCGAGGTCCAGTCCGTCAGGTCTGGTCCTGTGGGGCGCTCAACACCC
>JAGQUE010000285.1:2045-10082 GCA_020438665.1 Nocardioidaceae bacterium
CCGGCAGCGGCGATCCGGCACCCGCGGTGTGACGACGCTGGGTCCGGGTCACCGACTGAGCGCGACCAGGCTCAGCTGCAGTTGTCGCAGATCCCGGTGGCCGGCAACGCCATGAAGCAGGTCGGGCAGGTCAGCGTCGGACGAGCCGCGGCGGCAGCACGCGCGGCCCGAGGGGTCGCGGGTGCCTTGGGGGCCCGGGGTGCCCGGGGCGCCTTGGGGCCGGCAGCCCGCGAGGTCCGGGTCGCCGTACCGCCGTCGGCCGGCAGGCCGGTGGCGTGGAAGTGGCGGTAGCAGGCCAGCCGCTGCTGGGCCGCGTGCTCGTCGCTGTCGGCGGGCCGAGCGCCGGCGGTGGCCGTGACGGCGTCGGCATAGCCCTCGGCGGCGCGGCCGGCGGCGGTGACGCACAGGGAGGCGAGCGACGGCTCGCCGCGCGAGGAGCAGTGGGCTGCCACCCGGCGCAGCACCTCGGCCGCCCAGTCGGCCGCCGGCACGTCGTCGCGGACGCCGGTGCGATACATCACCTGGGTCGCCAGGTCCTCCTCGGTCACCACCGCCCGGTAGCGGTGGGCCGCCTGGAGGAGCACGTCACGGGCGGCGGTCGCCCACGCGTCGGCGGCCGCCTCGTCGCCGACGTCGGCGGCCTCGCGCCACGCCCCGGAGGCGGGGGAGCCGAACCCGCCGTAGGGGTCGGTGGAGGTGACATAGAAGCCCAGCTCCATCAGCAGCTTGGCGGCCCCGAAGTCGGAGAACTGGTCCGGCGTGACGGGGCTGCCGCCGGCGAACTGGCGCGCGACACCCAGGATCGCGGTCGCGTCATAGGTCCGGCCGTCGTGCCACAGGACATAGTCGTGGTCGGAGCTGAAACCATAGCGGGTCAGGAACTCCTGTGCGCCGAGCCTGCCGAACTCCTCGATCGCGCTGAGCACGTCGGCTGCGCCGACAGTGTCGAACAACCCCATGACGCCACCCTAATCGGGCCGGGATCGCGCGCCGCTGCCGGGACCGAGCCAAGCGTCCCTGGGGTTGTCAGCCTCACAGCGAGCAGTGGTGATGCGTCGGCCTCAGAACGCATGGCTGCCGAAGCAGAACACAGCGACGAACACGGCCAGGGCGAGCAGGACGACTGTGAATGGGGGAGCCGTCAGGAGATGGCGCGGGTCGCGAACCACCAGCCGGTGCGACCGGCCCGTTGGCCGGTCCAGGCGACCACGAGGGCGCCGTCGGGCCGGAGCGACAGGGTCGTGTGGTCGACGTGGCGCCACCGCGCTCCGGTCACCCTCACGGGAACCGACCAGTCACCGCCGGGCGGCTGCACGCTGACCCAGAGCTGGCGCTTGACGAACTCCGGGCCCTGCAGCCACGAGACCGCCGTGGACCCGTCGGGCCCGCGGTCGAGCCGCACGACGCTCGCCTGCACGTGGGACTCCGACACCTGGACCGGGGCGGCCCAGTCACCGCCGGCCGGTCGGGTCGCTGTCCGGGCCGAGCCGCCGGCCGCGAAGGAGACGACCGCCTCGCCGGTGTCGTCGAGCACGGCCCGGACCTGGCCGCTCGACCGGGTCGTCCCGACCTGGACGGCGGGCAGCCACGCCGCGCCGTACGGCTTCTCATAGACCAGTGCCTCGGTCGAGCCGCCGGTGGGCGTGCGCGTGACCAGCAGGTCGCCGGCGGGGTTGACGGCCGCACCACCCCACGCCCCCTGCATCGCCGGGAGGGCGGGGTGACGCCAGACGCCGCCCGTCGTGCGCCGATAGAGGCCCGGCAGCGTGACGACCCTGCCCGCACCGTCCACCAGCGAGCCTTGGGCGAAGGCCCGCTTGGCGACCCGGACCGTGGTCGTCCAGGCACCGTCGAACGGGCGGTAGGCGGCAACCATCCAGGGGGCGGGTCCGCTCTGGACCTCGCCGTCGTTCTGGGTCCAGACAGCGACGACGTCGCCTCGGGCGTTGCTGGCGATGGAGTACCACTGGACGAACACCCGCTTGGCATCGGTCTGCCACGTCAGGTCGACGGGCGGCTGCCAGGCGGCGCCGGCCCAGCGGCGGCTCTCGATACCGTTGCCCTGGAGGTGCCGATAGAGCACGGTGACCCGGTTGCGGTCGTCGACCGCGGCCTTGGGCTCGAGCCCGACGCCGAGGTCGACCGCGGTCTGCCAGGTGCCGTCGGCGGCGGTGCGCGCGGCATAGACGTGGTGTGCGCAACCCCAGGTCGCGGTGCTGGTGCCGTCGAGGTCGGTGACCAGCTGGGAGGTCCCCAGCCGGTCGGCGCAACGGCCCACGACCTGGACCGGCTCCCCGACCGGTGCGCGCCTGCCGGGCTCGGGACCACCGGCGGCGGCACCGGTCGGGGGACCGGCAAGCACTCCTGAGAACGAGAGGGCTGAAGCAACGGCGAAGGTGGCGAGCGAGCGCACCGCAGACCCGGGCATGACGGCCTCCTCCCGGCAGTATCGGCCGGTCCAGGGCCGCCAGGACTAGGTCGAAGATCACGCCCGGGCTGTCTGGCGCCTCACATCCTCCGGTGACCGGCCCCCGGCGTCGACCGTCCGGTCGCGTCCCTCCCCCGGCGTGGAGCGCGCTGCCCGCCCTCGTGGGGCGCCTGTCACCACTGGCTGACGTTGAGCTCGCCGAGGTAGCGGGTGTCCTTGGTGACCACGACGGCATGCTGCCCGAAGCCACCCTCGGACTGCACCGTGCGCAGCATGGCGTCGAGCATCTCCTCCGAGGTGGTGCCGGCCGGTGCCACGAACTTGGCGATCCGAGACAGATAGGCCTTGCCGGGGCCCTCGGGGAGGAAGGGCACGCCATAGGCCGGGAGCAGCTTGCCTGCGGCCTTGGCTGATGCGTCGTCCATGACCAGCGTGACGCCGTGCTCGGCGGCGTCCGGGATGAGGCCGGTCCGTCTGGCCTTGATGTTCTTGTCGATGTACTTCTGCATGACGAACTCGCGCTCGGCACGGTTGAGCGGCTCGAGCACGGGCTTGCCGGCGGCGTCGGTGCCGACCTGCTTGGCCACCGCGACCGCGTCGGCGTCCGCGGTCTGCGGCAGCGCAACCTTGCTCGGCTTGACCACCTGTTTGGTGTTGACCTTGGTGCCGTTGACGCGGACCTCGACCTCATAGCTCTTGACCCGGATCAGCTCTCCGCGCGCCTTGCCGGACTTGACGGGCACGGTCTCGAACTCGGCGGTGACGAAACGCTGCACGCCTGAGGCGTTCGGCTCGAGGTCCAACGGGACGGTGCTCTTCTGGCCGATGCACTGCTGCAGACGGGCGGTCTTTGAACCCGGTGCCGGGTTCTTCCACTCCGCCCAACGCTGGTTGGCCTTGGTCCACTCCTTGATCGCGGCCTGCTGCCGGGCGTTGTCCCAGGAGGAGAAGCCCGGCAGCTTGGACGGGTGCTCGGGGCTGTGCCAGACGGCGGCCTCGCCCAGGACCTCCCGAGGAGCTCCCGCGTCGACCATGACCGCCTTGCCCGTCTTCTGCTCCGTGAGCTCCAGCTTGGCGACGCCTCCTGGTTTGCGGATCGGCGATGAGGGCTTGAGCACCTCGGCGAGCTTGAGCTCCTTGCCGGGGTTGGCGGCGGCGTACTCGCTTTCGATCTCGCTCAGGATCCCCGCCTTGGCGTCGAGGGTGATCTCGGGAACCCCGCCGACGTTGGGAAGCTCATAGACGTTGCCGAGATCGCTGGACTGCACGACCGTGGCGCCGTCGATGTTGGCCAGGAACTCCTCCGACGTGCGCGCGGCAGGAACGCCACCCTCACCGGTGATCGTCACCGCGGTCCGGGTCCCGGCCGCCTGGGCGCCGTTCTTGACCACGCCCAGGGCCTCGCCTGAGTTCACCACGGCGCGGCCCTCGCCGAGGATCTTGACGCCGCCGAGCCTGGCGACGCCGCCGCCGAGGACGGTGTCGAGGATGAGCGGCACCCCGATGTTGAAGATCTCGGCGTCGCGCTTGGCCCACGCCTGCTGGAACTTGATGGGGTCGGTGTCGGCGAGCTTGAGCAGGTTGGCCCGGGCATTGCGCTCGTTCTGGAGGATGGCCTTGATGTCGGGCGACTGGAGTGTCACATCGGCGATCGACAGATCCACGGCATCGGCGAGATAGGTGGCGTTGGCCTTCCAGTTGGGGATCTCCCGCTTGAGCGTGTTGACGATGTTGGTCGCCGAGGTCTGGTTGAGGTCGGCGAAGCCGATCATCTTGGCCTCGAACTCCATCCGCTCCTCGGGAGTGGCGTTGCCGAACATCCAGAACGACGCCATCAGCGCCTCGCCGTAGGCGTCCTTCGCCACGGCCTTGGCCTTCTTGCCCGTCTTCGCCCAGTTCTTGGCCCAGTCGGCCACACCGTTCTTGACCTCGGCGAGGAACGACTTGTCGTAGGCGTTGTTGAGCTGGTCGACCGTGTAGGTCTCGAACTTCCGGTCGGGCAGCCGGGCGTCAACCAGCGATGGTGGAGTGCCTTGTTGCGCGGCGACCAGGCGGTCGTAGAGGGAGATCCCCTTGCCGAGATACTGCTTCCAGACCTTGGTCGGGAGGTGCTTCTTGAGCTGGGCGCGCAGCTGGTCCGCGCGCGCCTCCATCTGGGACATGAACTCGTGGTAGGCGTGCATGAGGTAGCGGTCGACGGCCTGCATGATCACCAGCCTGGCCAGCGCGTCGTCGACCACCTGGCCGTCCTCGATGTCGAAGCGCAGTGACTGCTTCTCCGCGAAGGTATCGCCTGTCGTCTGCCCGGTGGCGCTCACCTGCGTGTTGGTCGCGGCCAGCCCGCGCGTGCGGGTAGTCAGCTCATAGGACAGCGTGAGCTGCGCTCCCGGGGCGAGCAGGGTCGGCGGCGCGGGTGGGGCCTGCGTGATGACGACGCCGCCCGGGCTGCGGCTGTCGACCACCAGGGGGGCCCCGCCGAAGGTGAGACCGGTTAGCGTCTCGTCGGTGTTGTTCTCCACCGTGACGACCGCCTGGATGTACTGGCCGGGAGCCAGTCGTCCGTCGACGGGGTTCCCGGACTCGTCATAGACGGAGACGTCGAGCAGCAGTCCCGCCCCGGGGGACACCCAGGCGTCGAAGCCCGACGAGGTCCCGTTGATCGAGGCCGGGGCGTGCCCTGCTGTGAACACCGACGTGCCGTCCGCCCCGACGTCCAGGCGGAGGTTGGTGGGGAACGAGCCGTCCGCGGAGGGGATGGCCGCGAACCCGGACCAGCTGCCGTCGGGGGCCCGGGTCTTCGTCCAGGCGGTGGCGGGCTCGGTCCCGTCCTGCGTCGGTGAGCCCGCGGCGACCACCACGTGGTCCCCGTCCGGCGTCGCCGCAGCCACGACCTCGGTGAAGCTGTAGTGGTCGACAACCTGTTCCCCGCGGGGGCTCCAGCCGCTCCCGGGCGTGGACGTGCTGGTGACCAGGACCGCCGACGGCTCGGAGGCGTTGAGGGGGTTCTCCCGGCGCTCCAGCCAGGCTGCCGTCGTGACGCCGCTGTCGTCGACCGCCAGCGCGGGGTTGACCGTCACGCCGCTCCCGGCGAGACGACCGATCTCGGTCGGGGCCGACCAGGATTGCCCCGCCTCGCGGGTCATCACGGTCGTGATCCCACCGAAGGTGGTCGGGTCGAGCTTGGCCGACAACTGGATCATCGCCACGGCCGCGGCGCCGTTCGGCGCGGCGTCCGCGGCGAACCGCACATATCCGGAGACGGTGCCGAAGCTCTGCGCGCTCCCGAAGGAGGTGTCAGAAGCCTCGACCCGCCACAAGGTGGACTCATAGAAGGCGGTCGCGGGCGCGAACACCACTCCGAACGAGCTGGGTCCGGTGGCGACGACGGTGACCTCGGCGTACCCGTCAAAGACGCTGCCCGTCCACAGCGTCTCCGGCGGCGCCCACGTGCCCGACGCGTCGCGCAGGGCACCTCCGACGATGCGCGTGTCGCCGCCCGGCCGCTGGGACCATGCCACTGCGGCGGCGCCGGACGAGGACACCGACAACCAGATCGGATAGCTGGGCCCGCTGAGACTGGCGACCAGCTCGGGGTCCCCCCAGGACGTCGAGCCGCTGGGCAGCACGGCCACATAGATGTCGCCCGGGTTGGGCCCGATCCGCTCCCAGGCCAGGGTGGTGCGGCCGGCGGCGTCGGTCCCGAGGCGCGGATAAAGGCCCGACCCCATGCTCACGGGGTCGCTCCAGACCCCGCTCCGGTCGCGGATGGTGGTGAAGACGGTGGAAGTCCCCGCGGCGTAGTCGACCACGTCATAGGCAAGGACGACTCGGCCCTTCCGGTCCACCACCACGGCGGAGTTCTCGGTGTTGGTGGCCGTGACGGCCGGCTCTGCCGGCAACCACTCCGGTGCGACCGCTCGGGCGGTGCCGGGGACCAGCGCCAGGCCGGTGGACACGATCAGCACCGAGAGGATCGTGGCGAGGTGGCGGGTGTGGGTGGCTGCGGCCGTCGTCCGGGGCATGTCAGCTCTCTTCGCTCTGGCGTGTCCTGGCCGACGACCTTACGTTACCGTCGGTAGATCTGCCAGGGCCGGTCCCGGAGTGCAGGCGGGCCGTGGCAGCCGGGCTCAGCCGACCTCCACGAACCACTCCCTCCCGAGGACCAGGCGGGCCAGCGGGCGGGGGAGCCGCAGGAGGACGGCGACAGTGCGGATTCCCCCGCCCGCCTGGGAACGGTGCGCCGCCAGCGCGGACCGCTTGGCGTCGAGCTGCGCGGCCACGTCGACCCGCCGGTCGATGGTGTCCCGGGCGGCATAGACATCGTCGCCCGGGATGGTGAGGCCCGGCATCAGCCGTGCCACCGGACGCAGCACCCGGAAGAGCCTGACCAGCCAGGTGCGGTCCACGGTGGCCTCGAGCAACAGTGGCCGCGAGGCCGCCAACGACTGGGCCTTCCTGGCCACCCGGTGGACGGCGAGATGGTCGGGGTGGCCATAGCCCCCGTGCTCGTCATAGCCCGTGACCACGTCGGCCTGCTCCTCGTCCAGGATCGCCGCGACCCGGGCGGCCACGTCGTCCACCGGTGCGTCGGCCAGCCGACCCGGGCCGGCCGTGGGTGTGTCGGCCATCCCCGAGTCGGCATAGTCCAACCAGCAGATCCGCTGGACGCCCAGGGCACGGGCGGCGGCCAACCCCTCGTCGCGACGCGCCCGGCCGAGCCGCCCCGCGTACGACGTGCCGGCGAGCCCGGCGTCTCCGTCGGTGGCGAAGACGATCACCACCCGGTCACCGGCAGCGGCCCGTTGGGCGAGCCAGCCGCCGGTGAGCAGTGCCTCGTCGTCGGGGTGCGCGTGCAGCGACACGATGGTCGCCATGCCTCAGGCCTCCGCCGACAGTGGGTCGGCGTGCTGCCGCGGCGTCGCGGAAGCCATTGACGTGGCTGCCGTCGCCGCTGTCCGCGCCGCCGCTTCGTCATAGAGGGCCGCTGTCCGCTCCAGGACATCGGCCCAGTCGAACGCCGGTGCCACCCGGCGGTTGTGGTCGGTGATCCGGGAGCGCAGCGCGTCGTCGCGCGCCAGGTCGGCGATCGCCACCGCCATCTGGAGGTCGTCGTCGACGAGCAGGCCGTCGACACGGTCGCGGACGAACTCCCGGATGCCGCTGTGCCGATCTGCCACGATCGGCAGCCCGGCGCAGCGAGCCTCGAGGGCGGCGATCCCGAACGACTCCTTGGGCGCCGGGGCGACATAGAGGCTGGCAGCCGACAGCTCGTCGCGCACCTGCTGTCGGGGGATTCGGCCGGTGATCCGGACCCGGTCACCGAGCCCACGTCGCGCGACCACCCGCTCCACGCGGGGTCGCAGTGGACCGTCGCCGACGACCACCAGGCGCAGGTCGGTCTCGGGCGCCAGCCGACGAGCCCGGTCGAAGAGACGCACCAGCTGCACCGGCCGCTTGCGTGGCATCAGGCGCATCACGCTGACCACGGTCACCGGGCCGTGGTCGGCGCCTGCCGGACTCGGAGCATCCTGACCCCGTGGGGCGACCTGACCCCGTGGAGCGACCTGACCCCGTGGGGCCGCCTGGGGAAGATCGGCCGCGCCACGGGG
>JAGQUE010000286.1 GCA_020438665.1 Nocardioidaceae bacterium
CCCCCGGCGGAGATGTTGACGTTCTTGAGCAGGTCGAGCGCCACGAAGCGGTCGTTGCCCGAGGCCTCGGGGTCGTCGATGATCCGGCGCAGCTGGGTGAGGTGGCCGGGTCGCAGGTAGTGCGCGATGTCGTGCATCGCAGCCTCGGTCAGCCTGCGGATCGCCTCCTGGTCGACGCGCAGGAAGGTGCGCGTGCTGCCGTCGGGGAGCGTCGCGTCGAACGACGCGACGCCCTCGGCGGTCACCAGCCGCCACGGGGTCTCGTCGGTGCCGTTGGAGCCGTGGGTCGGCAGCAGGTCGGAGTAGCGGAACTCGGGAGAGGCGGAGGACGAGGTCACGGGGTCAGGCTAGTCCTCGCCCCGGATGGTCGAGCGGAGTGGCCGACGCGACGTGGGACACCCACTACCCTGGGCACCATGCCCGGCGACCTCGACCGTCCCGACCCGTCGCAGCTGCGCATCTCCGATGCCGACCGCAACCGCGTGGCGGAGCTGTTGCGCGACGCCGCGGGGGAGGGCCGGCTCGACCTCGACGAGCTCGACGAGCGGCTCGAGGCCACCTATGCCGCCAAGACCTATGCCGACCTCGTGCCGATCACCGTCGACCTGCCGAGCCACCCGGTCCAGAGCGCCCCGGTCACCCGCACGCCCGCCGTACGACGGGAGGCGCTGCCGGCGACCGCCAGCTATGACACGTCCCTGGCCGTGATGGGCGAGTGCACTCGCCGGGGCGCCTGGCTGGTTCCCGAGAAGCACACCGCGTTCTCGCTGATGGGCAGCGTGACGCTCGACCTGCGCGAGGCGTCGTTCGCGGCCCAGCAGGTCACGATCTATGCCAACGCCGTGATGGCGAGCGTCGAGGTGATCGTGGACGCGCAGACCCAGGTGCACGTCGAAGGCGTCGGGATCATGGGCGACTTCAGCCAGGGCAAGGACAAGGTGGCTCCCGAGGTGGGTCCGGAGTCGCCACTCGTGCGCCTCAAAGGGGTGGCTCTGATGGGCAGCGTGTCGGTGACGCGCAAGGGCCCCCCGGAGATCAAGCGCCCACGACGCATGCTGCCCCGCTGATCGCGCCTCAGCTCGGCGGCCTCAGTCCACGCGCGTGACGTGGACCAGCGTGGCCAGCTCGGGCCGGCAGCGCGGCATCCAGAAGCCCTGGGTCGCGAGCGCATAGCCGGTCACGAGACGTCCCTGCGTGGGCCCCTCGGGCGGGAGTGCCGGCGACATGCTCGTCTCGAAGGCGACCCACGGGCCCTCCCAGGCGAGGCGGTAGCGGGCGTCAGGATCGAGGCCGGGCACCCGGACCGAGACACCGCGGTTGTGGCCGGACTCGTCGAGCTGGACGTGGGCGACCAGTGCCTCGCTGCGGTCGAGGGCCACGACCCCGTTGACCTGGACGGCCGGGTCGGCGGACTCGGGCCGGATCATCCGGCCCGAGTGGAGCAGCGGCCGGAACCGCTTGAACCGCTCGACCCACCCCGCGAGCCGGTCGAGGTCCTCGTCGCTGGCCTGGGTGAGGTCCCACTCGATGCCGAAGGCGCCGAACATCGCCGTGGCGGCACGGAAGTCGAGATAGAGCGTGCGCCAGGTCGAGTGGGAGACGGGTGAGGACACGTGGGCGCCCGTGTATTCGGGGGCGACGAGCTGCTGGGTCCACCGCTGGATCGCCTGCCGTGACAGCGCGTCGGTCATGTCGGAGGTCCAGACCCGCTCGACCCGTTCGAGGACACCCAGATCGATGCGGCCGCCACCGGAGGCGCAGGACTCCCAAGCGACGCCGGGGTGGGCCTCCCGCAGTCGGTCGAGGAGGCGATAGAACGCCAGCGCCTGGTCGTGTGCGGCGGGCGCCCCAGCGCGCGTGCCGCTGCCGGCCTCGAGGAGCTCGCGGTTGTGGTCCCACTTCACGAAGCCGATCGCGTAGGCCGACAGGACGGCGTCGACCCGCTCGAAGAGGTAGTCGAACACCTCGGGCCGGGTGAGGTCGAGCACGAGCTGGTGACGGTGCAGCAGTGGGACGCGGTCGCCCGAGGAGAGGATCCAGTCGGGGTGGGCGCGGAAGAGGTCGGAGTCGGGGTTGACCATCTCGGGCTCGAACCACAGGCCGAACTCCATGCCGAGTCCGTTGACGTGCTCGACGATCGGGCCGAGCCCGTCGGGCCAGACACCCTCGTCGACCCACCAGTCACCCAGCCCGGCGGTGTCGTCGCGACGGTGTCGGAACCAGCCGTCGTCGAGGACGAACCGCTCCACCCCGACCCGGGCCGCCCGGTCGGCGATCTCGCGCAGCCGGTCGAGGTCGTGGTCGAAGTAGACCGCCTCCCAGACGTTGAGGACGACCGGCTGCTCGGCCGGGTGAGCGGGCAGCGCCCGTTGGAAGGTGTGCCAGACGGCGGCGAGCCCGTCGAGCCCGTCGGACGCCGCCGCGAACATCACCCAGGGGCTCGTATAGGTCTCGCCGGTGGCGAGGCTGACCTCGCCGGGCAGCAGGAGCTCGCCGCCGCCGAGGGTCGTTGCGGTGGCGGGACCCCGCTCGAGTCGCAGCACGCTGTTTCCGCTCCAGGCGACGTGGACGGCGAGCACGTCGCCGTCGGTGAAGGAGAAGCCGGGGGTCCCGAGGATCAGCTGGGTGGCTGCGTCCAGGCCGGGGCGGCCGCCACGCTCCTCGCGCAGCCAGAGCCCGTCGGTGACCTGGTGGCGCTGCGGGACCCGTTCGCGCTCGTGGCGACCGGTGAAGTCGAGCGCCTCGACCAGGTGGTCGCCGACCGGCAGGGCGATCTCGAGACCGTCGACGACATAGCGTCCGGCCGCGACGTTGGTGACAGCCGCCCGGGCGCGCAGGGCACCGCCCGGGACGGACTCGAGCTCGACGGTCACCGCCAACCCGGCGGCGGCGTCGCGCGACTCGATCACCAGGCGTTCGTCGTCCTGGGACATCCCCTCGACGACCAGCCGCGGTGTCCAGGAGGCGCCGGTGGCGCCGGGCCCGTCGCCGTCACCGACCCGGAACCCGCGCAGGTGCGGCCGCGTCACCAGGCCGTGGGCCTGCTCGCCGAGCAACGGCACGCCCGGGCCCTTCGCCACGCGCGGGGCCGAGCCCGAGGGGTCGTGGCCGTCGACGACGGCGCCGGTCCACAGCACGGTGGGGAGTCCGTCGTCGCGGGTCTCCAGCTCCACGGTGGTGCGCGTGGTCCCGGGGCGGGGCGTTGGGAAGAGCATGGGGGTCTCCTGGTCGAGGACGGACGGGGGAGGGGGGCGGCGCCGTCGCGATGCTACGCGCCCGGCCGGACGCACCTGCGGCGCGGCACCCGGAGAGATCCGGGTGCCGCGCCGCGCGGCGTGACTGATGCGAGCGTCGGCCGGTCAGCCCTTGACGGCACCCGCGGTGAGACCGCGCACGAAGAACCGCTGCAGGCTCAAGAAGACCACGATCGGGATGATCATGGTGAGGAAGCCACCGGCCGTGGTGAGCTCCCAGCCCTGACCCAGCTGGGTCTTGAAGTGGGTCAGGTTCACCGTGACCGGTTCCTTGTCGCCGGGACCCAGGAACACCAGCGCCACGAGCAGGTCGTTCCAGACCCACAGGAACTGGAAGATCGCGAACGACGCCAGCGCGGGCACCGACATCGGCAGGACGAGCCGGTAGAACGTCTGGAAGTGGCTCGCCCCGTCGATCTTGGCCGACTCGATCACGGTCTTGGGCAGGGTCGCCATGTAGTTGCGCAGGATATAGATCGCCAACGACATGCCGAACCCGATGTGGGCGAGCCATACCGCGGGGAACGTCCCACTCAGGCCCACGGACCCATAGAGCTTGTTGATCGGGATGAAGGCGACATAGTTGGGCACGACCAGCAGGCTGACGATCGTCAGGAACAGCACGTCGCGGCCCCAGAACTCCATGAACGTGAACGCATAGGCCGCGATGGCCGCGATCAGGATCGGGATGAACGTCGCGGGCAGGGTGATCGCGAGGCTGTTGATGAAGGCCTCGCCCATGCCCTTGCCCGACAGCGCGTTCTGGTAGTTGTCGAGCGTGAGGGCCCGGATGCCGGACGGCGTGAACGCGTGCCACCAGCCGGAGTTCTTGACGTCGTCGAGCGTGCGGAGCGAGGTCACGAACGTGCCGAGGATGGGGACCATCCAGAGGATGCAGAGCAGCGAGAGGATGATCTTGGTGACCCAACCGGCTCGGGCCGGGTTGGCGTCGAAGTGCGTTGCGGCCCGCTTCGGCTTGGTGGTCGACGTCGCGGGAGCAGTGGCGGTGTCGGTCATGCTGCCTCCTCGGCCTTGAAGTGCCGGACCTGGTACCACATGATCGGGATCACCGCGATCATCAGGATCACCACGATCGCCGATGCCTTGCCATAGTTGATGAACGTGCTGATCTGGTTGTAGAACTCGTTGCCCAACACGTTGGTGTTGAAGTTGCCGTTGGTGTTGACATAGACGATGTCGAAGATCTTCATCACAGTGATGGTCACGGTGATGAAGACCGTGATCACCGTGCCCTTGATCTGCGGCAGCACCACTCTGGCGAAGATCTGCCGCTCGTTGGCGCCGTCGATACGCGCCGCCTCCAGGGTGTCCACGGGGACGCCCTTGACCGCGGCCGACAGCAGCACCATCGAGAAGCCGACCTGGAGCCAGACCAGGATCACCATCAACAGGAGGCTGTTGAGGTGCAGCGTCTGGGTCTGCAGCCACTGCACGGGGTCGCCACCTTTGATGGCGTTGAGCAACCCTGTCTGCGTGACTCCCGCGGGGGCTGCGTAGTAGACGAAACGCCAGATGGTCGCCGCGCCGATCATGCTGATCGCCATCGGCAGGAAGATGACCGTCTTGGCCGTCTTCTCCCCACGCGGCTGGAGCCGGTCGGCGAGCACCGCGACCATGAGGCCCAGGACGACCGTCGCCGCCGGGACGATCAGGATCCAGAGCAGGGTGTTGAAGAGCGTCGAGCGGAAGTCGGGTGTCGTGAGGAGGTCGTGATAGTTCTTCAGCCCGACCCACTCGCGGGAGAAGTTGTCCTTGAAGCTGTTGATGACGGTCAGAACCGACGGATAGATCAGATAGACGACGATCGCGGCGACCGCCGGCAGGATGTAGAGGTAGGGCTTGACCCGACCCTCCCACTTGGCCGGCAGCAACTCGGCGAGCTTGTTCAGCAGCCAGAAGATGGCCAGCGCCGCACCGATGCCTGCGAGCACGGTGAGCAGTGCATAGACGAACTTGAGCAGCATGTACGAGCGTCCTTCCCAGAGGTGAGGAACTCCGACTGAGTCAATATGTCACAGGGGCGGAGTCTCGGGGAGTGCCCGAAACTCCGCCCCTGCGTTGGGCTGACTGAGACTTACGGCCAGTTGGCCTCGATGTTCCCGACAGCGGTCTTGAAGTCCTCTTCACCGCTGATCCAGGAGGTCATCTCCTTCCAGAAGGAGCCCGTGCCGACCTCGGCCGGCATGGCGTCGGACCCGTCGAACAGGAACGCCGTGGAGCTGTAGGCGTAGTTCGCCTCGTCCTTGGTGACCTGGTTGGGGTAGAGGCTGACGTCGAAGTCCTTGTGCGGCGAGAAGAACGAGCTGTTGGGAGCAGCGTCGTTGCCGATGTCGGTCTCCGACAGGTAGCCCACGACCTTCTTCACGTTGTCGCTGTCGTTGAGCATGGTGAGCAGGTCGCCACCACCCTCGACCGGGTTCTCGCCACCGGCGGTGGCGGGCGGGAATCCGAAGACACCGACATTGGCGTCGAGGTCGGCCTTGACGTCGTCGGGGAAGAACCCGGTGATGAAGGAGCCCTGGTTGAGCATCCAGCACTTGGGACCACCGGCGGCGAACATCGGGGTGCCGGCCTCACCGAAGTTGGTGCTGGTCGCCGACTGGACGCCACCCAGGACGTTGCCGTCACCGAAGAGCAGACCCTCCATGGTGTCGCCAGCGGCCAGGACCTGGTCGGAGTTGAACGGCACCTCGTGGGCGACCCACTGGTTGTAGAAGTCGGCACCGGCGGTCTTCATGACCAGCGTCTCGATCCAGTCGGTGGCCGGCCAGCCGGTCGCCGTGTCGGACTCGATGCCGAAGCACCACGGCGTGTTGCCGTCGGACTTCATCTTGTCGGTCAGCGCCTGCAGTGAGGCGATGTCGGTGACGCTCGCGGGGTCGTAGCCTGCGTCGGCCCACGCCTTCTTGGGATAGAAGATCAGGCCCTTGACGTTGGCGCTGACCAGCAGGCCCATGAGCTTGCCGTCGATGGTGCCGGACTCGAGCGTGCCGGGCATCATGCTGTCCTTGAGGGTCCCCATGTCGACCGCGTCGTCGAGCGGCTTGATCGCGCCGAGCTGGTTCATCTGGGACACGACGCCGGGCTGGGGGACCAGCGCGATGTCGGGGGTGTCGCCGGACTGGATCTTGGTGATGATGAGCTGGTTGATGTTCTCAACCTTCTCCCACTTGATGGTGATGTCATCGCCACCGGCCTTGATCTTGCCCTCGAGCGCCTTGAGAAGGCCGTCCTGGACGGGCTGGTCGACGCTCGACCAGATGGTGACGGTCTTGCTGTTGGAGCTGCCGCTTCCGGAGTCTCCACCGCAGGCCGCCAAGGGGAGGGTCAGGGCAGTGAGGGCCGCCATGGCCATAAGAGTTGTGCGTCCGCGCACAGGGGTTCGCATCGTGACTGTCTCCTCGCGTAGTACCGGCACGATTGACATTGGCTGATTCGAGGCGTACTTCTTGGATCAATGCTGAATCGAATCAGCATTGATCCTTGTCCGAGGCCGCCGATCGTGTCAAGCAACGATTTGGACACGAACGCATCGGTTTCGGGCATTCTGTGCTTCGTCGGTCGCGTGAGGAGGTCGCCATGACGGCACCGCGCAAGGTCACCTTGAGCGACGTGGCGTCCCGCGCGGGCGTCTCCGCCACGACCGCGTCCTACATCCTCAACAACCGCACGGCCGAGATGCGCATCTCTGCCGATGCGGCCGAGCGCGTACGCCGTGCCGCGATCGAGCTCGCCTATCGTCCCAACCGGAGTGCGCGGAGCCTGCGGACCGCCAAGACCAAGACCATCGGGCTGATCTCCGACTCGGTCGCGAGCGGCCAGTTCTCCAGCCAGATGCTGACAGGTGCGAGCGCCGCGTCGCGAGACTGCGACCACCTGCTGGTGATCGGCGAGACCGAGGGCGACGCCATGCTCGAGGACCAGCTCATCGACGAGATGCTCGACCGCCAGGTCGACGGGATCGTCTATGCCACGCTCGTCGCGACCAATGTCAGCGTCCCGGCCCGGCTCCACGACCACCGTGTCGTCCTGCTCAACTGCATCGACCCCGAGCGCGACACCCCGGCGGTGCTGCCCGACGAGCTCGAGGGCGGCCGCACGGCCGCTCGGGTGCTGCTCGAGGCCGGCGTCGCCGACCGGCTGTTCGTGATCGGGGTCGACCCCAACCCTCAGGCCATCGCCGGGCCGCTGCGGTTCCAGGGCATCGCCTCGGCCATGGCCGAGGCGGGCCGCGAGGTGGCCGGCGTCCTCGACAGCGACTGGGGGGTGCTCCAGGCCTATGAGGCCGTGACCGAGTGGCTCGACCGCGGCGAGCGACCCTCGTCGCTGATCTGCCTGAACGACCGCATCGCGATGGGCACCTATCAGGCCCTCACCGAGCACGGCCTGCGCATCCCCCAGGACGTCTCCGTGGTGTCCTTCGACGGCTCCAGCCTGGCGACCTGGCTGCGCCCGAGCGTCAGCTCGGTCACTATTCCCTTCCCCGACCTGGGTGCCACGGCCGTTCGCACGCTGATGGATCCCGACCTCCGGCCCGGGACCGTGAAGCGGCTCCACATGCCGGTCCTGCACGGTCGCTCCGTGCGCTCGCCTGTCGCTGCCCGCTGAGGTTGCCCACGCGCTGAGGTGGCTGGGGCGACCGCGTCCACGCAACGGGACGTGACGACTGTCGCCCTCGACGCCACTCGCGGTAGTGGCTATGGTCACAGGAGTCACTTCACGACGGATCGTCCGGCACGTACCTGCCGGTGAAGGGAGTCATCTGCCATGGCCTCAGTGACCTTTGAGAAGGCCCAGCGCTGGTACCCGGGAGCGGATTCGCCCGCTGTTCCGGGCCTCGACCTCGAGATCGGGGACGGGGAGTTCATGGTCCTGGTCGGCCCGTCAGGATGTGGCAAGTCCACGTCGCTACGGATGCTGGCCGGGCTGGAGGAAGTCAACGAAGGCAAGATCTTCATCGGCGACCGCGACGTCACCCACGTCCCGCCGAAGGACCGTGACATCGCGATGGTGTTCC
>JAGQUE010000287.1 GCA_020438665.1 Nocardioidaceae bacterium
GGTAGAGCCGATGTGGTCGGTGGCCACTGCTGCTGGGAGCAAGCGCGCGAGCCACGCTGTCAGCTCGGCACCTTCGGCGGCCCAACCAGGACGGTGCTCAACGACCTCCACGCCGTTCATGGAGAACCTCTCATCCGGGAAGGGCACGAACAGAGTCTCCCAGAAGCCCCCCAGCGGCTGACCCGTTCACGTCGCGGCACCGGTTCGGGGTGGCCGCGATCGTGCTTGTCACTGCCGATCAGCAGCTCTGCGGTGGTGGGCAAGAATGTTGCGATGAGCTCGACCTCGGCTGGTTCGTCTGCCTCGCATGACCTGGTGTTGGTGGTGTTCGCCGGCAGGCCGGGCACCGGGAAGACCACGACCGCGCGGTTGCTGGCTAGTCGACTACAGGCCGCCTATGTGCGCACCGACACGATCGCCGGTGCGGTGCTCTCGGGTGGTGTGACCCGAGATCCGGGCGAAGCAGGTCGCGTGGCGTACGAGGTGGCACGTGAGGTCGCTTCAGAGAATCTGAGTGCCGGTGTGCCTGTCGTGATCGATGGTGTGCAAGCGACCCATGATCGCCGCGGACTGTGGCGGCGGCTCGCGCAGGATGTCGGGGTGCGTCTGGTGCAGATCGAGGTGAGGTTGTCGGATCCTGTCGAGCATCGCCGACGGATCGAGGACCGCCAGGCCGACGGGTACCCCGGACCGAGCTGGGCCGAGGTCGCGGTGTTCGACTATGAGGAGTGGGACGACCTCCGAGACGGGGACCGGCTGGTCGTGGACACCGTTGCCGCGGAACCGGCGCTGGCCCAATGCCTGGCCTACGTGACGCAGTTGCGACCGACCACACCTGAGGTAGGCGAAGACGCCGGCCACCGCCGGGTCCAGCCTTAGCCCGACTGGGGGATCACGGCGTAGACCAACGCGTCGGTGGGTTTGGCATCGACGAGGAGGAAGTTGCGAAGACGGCCTTCGTGTTGGAACCCGCACGCTGCCAGCACGCGCTGGGAGGCGTGGTTGTCGGGCTCGACCCAGGCTTCGAGCCGATGGAGACGCAACGTGGCCAGCGCCCAAGGAACCAGCAGCCGGACAGCTGCCGTGGCAGCGCCACGACCCCGGTGGGAGGGAACTACCCAGTAGCCCAGCCCGCCCACCCCTGGCTGCGGGCGCAGCGCGAGCCAGAGCAGTCCCACTGCCGTGTCGGTTGGGAGGTCCACGATGGCTTGTGAGACCCCTTCGTGGTCCTCGCGGCGCTGCCACTGGCGGTGGATGAAGGCCAACGCTTCAGAGGGGCTGAAGGGTGACGGCACCGTCGTGCCACGCGGGATGACAGGGTCGGTGGCGGCGAGGCGCACGCACTCCAGGTCGGTCTCCAGCCATGGCCGCAGACCTATCCGCCCATCTCCAAGGGGCGGGTCGGGGTAGGGAAGGGGATCGGGCACACCACAGATTGTCCACCCCGGGCTCATCCCGGCCCGGGCCTGGCGATCGGTCTCCTGGCCTTGTGTTTGGGGAGCGTGGCCAGGAGGTCTCGGTAGGTGGAGTCGGGGTCTCCCTCACGGCTGGCAACTACCACGGCGCGCGGCCGCTGGCCAAGGAGCCGGTCGAGGTCATCGCGGTGTCGGCTGAGTGCTGCGCGGCCACCGTCGGCGTCGACGACACGCTGGACGTGAGCGTGCCAAGGATCGTGGGGGGCGTCTTGCCCGCGACGGTAGAAGCGTTCCACTGCGGCCCCGGGGTCGTCGGTGAGCCATCTCTCGAGGAACTCCGCACCCGCTCCTCGGGCGGTGTTTTCGAACCGGGTGACCTCAGCGGGGTCGGTCAGCATCTGCGGGAACACCACGTCGTGACCGGCGTGCAGGTAGGCGCTGATCATGGCCAGGGCCGCCGGGCGGATCAGCGCGCCGGCCGCTGCGAAGTCGCGTTCCCAGCCGCCGATCAGGCTCCGCAGAACATCCACATCGCAGTTGAGGACGCCGGGGTGGTCATCGACGTACCGCCTTGCGATGGTCGACTTGCCGATCCCCGGCGTGCCGTTGAGGTGAATGAGGGCAGCCACGTCGGCACCCTAGCCCGGCAGGTGGGTCGGGTGCGCGGGCGGAAAGTTGGCGGGCGAGGCTTGACCTTGCCGTGAGGGCAAGGACCACGGTAGGGGAATGCCCGATGAACCTCATCGGGGCGAGGATGGCACCCGTGTCTGAGTTGTGGAGCATCGGAGAGTTCTCGCGACGGTCGGGGCTAACACCGAAGGCGCTGCGTCTCTACGACGAGCTCGATCCGCTGACGCCCACCCAGGTCGACCCGGTCACGGGATACCGGCGCTATGCCTGTGATCTGCTCGGGCCTGCCCAGCTCGTGGCGACCCTGCGGCTGCTCGGGATGCCGTTGGCGCGGATTCGGACGCTGCTGGGCCTAGACCCCAGCAGCGTGGCCGACCATGTCGAGGCCTACTGGCGTCAGGTCGAGGCTGACCACGGCTCCCGCGGAGAGATTGTCGCCGACCTCGTCAAAGACCTCAGGAAAGAGGACAAGCCCATGGACTCCACAACCACCCCGCTGCACGCCGAAGTGGGCGTCAGCCACCGCCAAGGCGCACGCGAACACCAACAGGATGCGGTCCTGGTCCAACCCGACCTGTTCGGCGTGGCCGACGGATTCGGCGACCGAGACGACGATCTAGCCGGCGCGGTGCTGGCAGCCTTCGCGGCCGGCGGGTTCGAGGCGGCAGCAGCCGCTGCTCGGCCGGGCGGCGATCACACCGGCACCACGCTGACCGCAGTCCGCCTCACAGACTCCGGGGGACGAATCACCCACGTCGGGGATGGCCGGGTCCACCGGATTCGAGACCGACACCTCGAGGTGCTGACCCATGACCACACGCTGGTAGCGGCCCTGGTCGAGTCCGGTGATCTGACCCCCGAAGAGGCCCGGTCTCACCCCCACCGCAACCTCATCAACCGCGCCCTGGCCGGTCGAGCTGTCGTCCCCGACGAACTCACCATCGATCTCTACCCCGGTGACCGTGTCGTCATCTCAACCGACGGAGTCCACGCCGTGCTCGAGCCCAACGCCCTCGAGGAACTCATCCTCAGCGACGCTGACCCACAGCCCCTCGCCGACGCGATCGGCGCCGCCGTCGAAGCCGCAGGCGC
>JAGQUE010000288.1 GCA_020438665.1 Nocardioidaceae bacterium
GCACTTCCAGCCAGGTTGGGGTTTTAGGGGTGGCAGCGTTCTCGACGCGATCGTCGACTCGGGCTGGTATCGCAGCCAGTGGCAGACCGGCATCTCCCTGCCCGGGGACCTGACGGGGCCCGGCTGCGATCCGCCACACTTTCTCCATGCAGATCATGGCCGCAGGGTTGCCTGAGGACGCCGACGTGATCGTCTCGTTCGTCACGAGGACCAGCCCGCGGACGGACCGGGCCATCCTGCGCTCGGGGCTGGTCGCGCAGACCGCCGCGTTCCTGCGCGTCTTGCTGGCACGCCAGCCTGACGGGGCTCTAGCGGCGGTCGCCATTGGCCGGGCGGGGTCGAACCTCCCGGCAGGAGCCCTGTTCGCATTGGTGGTGGTGCGCCCCGACCTACGGGGCAGCGGCGTGGGGTCCGCGCTGTTCGCCAGGCTGATGGCCGACCTTCCTAGCGACCTCACGCGCCTGGCCTCGGGAGTGTTCGCCGACGACGAGGCATCGCTGGCCGTCGCCCGGCACTGGGGCTTCGAGTCCGTGGGACTGTCCGTCACGACATCGTGTGAGGTGTCGACTGCCTCGGCACCGACGCCACTGGGAAACCTGAGCTTGGAGACCTGCGACGATCTTCGCTTCGCAGACGAAGACGCGGTCGAGGCGATGCTGCTGGCCAGCCAGACCAATCCGGAGGCCGACCTCGGGCTCGTCCTCGACCTGGCTAGCCTCCGTGAGACGCCCGCGCCCGGACAACGAGCAGTGACCGCGCTCGCGCGCGTGGACGGACATCCCGCCGCGATCTCCTACGCCGTAGCCGACGGTGACCAGATGCACGTGATCTACACAGGCGTCGACCCGGCTCGGCGTGGGAACGCGCTCGCCCGTGCGACCAAGGAGTACCTGCACGCACACGCCGCGGGTCTGGGCATCCGAACGGTGCTCACCGACAACGATGAGGAGAACCCCGGCATCCGCCGCGTCAACGAGCAGCTCGGCTATACCCCGCACAGCGCGACGCACTGGATGATGCGGCCGCGGCCCTAAACCTCCAAACACCAGGACAGCCCGGCCTGGGACCCCACACGCGGCACTCCGCACAGCCTCACGCCTCGTAGATCGATCGGCTTGCGATGACTACTCCCAGGACTGCTGGGGATCGAGGTGCCGTCGCAGCTCCATGGCGTCGTGCTGCACTTGCCCGACCACGAGGGGCTCGCCTCGCTTCGGCATATCAGGAAGTGGCGAGGGCGGTGAACCGTTCCACCCGGCGAGCGGGCGGCGCTCTGTGCCAGGTGCCAGGAGGCGACGCCGTCGCCCAGCTCGGGGCGCGAGCGCCCAACCGCCCATGAAGTCGTCGAGCGACTCGTCATCGACGTCGTCGAAGCGGCCCGAGGCAAGATCCGCCCAGATCTCACCAGCTCCTCGATGAGCTCATCATGGTGCTGGCTCAAGACCGCGTTCCGCGTCGCCATCTCGGTCACCTCCGTTGGCAGTATGCGCCAACTCGCGGAGGCCGGTCCCGCATGCGGGGATCCCCTTGTCGGACGGTGCCACTCAGTGCCGGCCCGGCGGCCCTCGCGCTGGCAGGCCGAGACGGCCCGCCCGTAGAGCGCGCTGGCCGAGGTGAAGTCCAGGCCACGGTAGGTCGCCTCCGCCAGCCCGCTGAGGGCAGTGCCAGATCCGCGAACGCTCGCGAGGCTAGATCAGAAGAACTGGTCAATCAGGACCGCATTGCCGTCGGGGTCTTTGAGCGTGATCGACGCCGGGCCGGCTTCGCCCTCAGCGCGGCTTTGGAGTGCAACGCCCGCCTGCTCGAGAGCCGCCTGGATCATGCGCACGTCCGCATACGTCTCCAGCCGCTCCATCCGATTGGTGAGGCCAGGATTGAAGGTGAGGATGTTGCCTTCGAACATCCCGTGGAATAGACCGATCGTGGTCTCACCGTTCTTGAGGATGAGGTAATTGTGCTCGGCCGCACCGCCGGTCACCTCAAAGCCGAGCTTCTCGTAGAACGCGCACGACGAGTCCAGATCCGCCACGCTCAGGGACACCGAGAACGCGCCAAGTTCCAGCCTTCCGGGAAGGCCGGTGGGAGCGGCCTGGACCGCAGGCAATTCTTCAGAGTCTGACATCCCCAGACTGTGGCTGCCTCGTCCCATCATGTCAACCGCACCCGCCCGAACGGCCGCTCGGGCACTCGCCGGGTCACGCGAGCGGCGTCAGAGGTGGTTCCGCTCCTAGCGGTCTTTCACTCCCTTGAGGATCCTGGCTCGGTCAGCGTGTGTCGTACCGGGTTCATCATCGTCACATCACGAGCATGGTGGACGTCGGGGCGGTCGCGCTCCTGACTCAGTCAGTCCATCGCGCTTCCTCGGGCTAGGCACATCCTCGCGATTTCGGGATCCTCGGCCGGCGCCGGGGCAGCGTGCAGACTGGTGTTCATGGTCCTCGACATCGTGATCGCCGCCGGCCCGCTGCTCGAGGATTGGCGGACGATTCACAACGCGATCATCCCCACCGCCCTTCTTTCGGCCGAGGCGGTTGCCGAGCGGTCCACTCACTCTCATCTGACCTTGGCCTACGCCGATCGGCGGCTGGTCGGCAACGCAACAGTCCGACCGCCGGGGCTGTCCGACGCCGTGGCGACGGTGATTGTTCGGATCCTGCCCGAGCACCGACGCAGGGGGCTGGGCAGCGCCTACCTGGAGGCCGAGATCGACCACGCTCGTGCCATGGGAGCCCGACGCATCGAGACCGTCGTGCTTGCGTCGAACACCGAGGGCATCGCTTTCGCCCAAGCCCGCGGCTTTGTCGAGCACGACCGATACGTTCTCGACGGGGATGTGATCCCTTTCATCGACCTTCATCTGGTCGAGTAGCCGCGACCGAACCAAGCGACCATTGGTCAAGGCCTCGTCACCACGTAAGCGACCACCCCAGGGGTCGCCCAGTGACTCGGAGGCCAGACAGCCGCTCCGCTGCTAGCTGGAGCCGCGGAGCGACCCGGCGCGGGATCGCGCACCGGCACTCTGCTGACGTCGGTCACGTGGGGCGCATGGCCAGGGTGACGAAGAGAGTGACGGATGCGAAGAGCCGTTCGCTTCGTAGGTGTTCCAGCCAGGTTGCGCCTGCCGCGTCCGACAGGTAGCCGGCCTGGACGGCCCGCGCGGTCACGCGCTGAAACCCGAAGACTCGGTCGGCTTCTGCGGTGTCGCGGAAGACGGCCGTAACCGGGATCACCCGAGCCGGTTGGAGCCCGGTTCGTTCGCACAGGCCCGGGAGCTGGCGACCGATCCGAGAGTTACGCACGACTCGGTCTGTGATGAACCTGCGGTAGGCGATTGGTGTTGCTGGCTCTGTGAAGTCGATGAGCAGGGTGTCCCAGTCAGGCTCGGCGAAGGCCGCGATGCCGCCGGGACGAAGGACCCGCGCAGCCTCGCCGATGACCACGTCCGGGTGCGCGACGTGCTGCAGAACCCGATCTGTGTGGATGCGGTCGACCGATCGATCGGCTAGATCGAGGTCATGGATGTCGCCGGCGCGGATCTCGACCTGCCCGATGTCCGCGAACTCCGCCGCGGCCTCGGCAACTGCTTGGGCGTCGTTGTCGATGCCCAGCACTCGGCCCGTTGGTCCAGTGGCGACCGCGAACGCAGCCAGATCCGCCCCCGGACCGCATCCGAGGTCCACGACGGTGGCGCCCGCCACGATTCGGAGCTCGTCAACGACCAACGACTTGTACGCCTGGCCCAGCTCCGAGGCGGCCAATCGACTCAGGTAGTCCGCCGGACGCTCGGCCTCGAGAACGGTCTTCATGCGAGCCAGCATGACGCACCATCGGTCGCCCCGGCCGGCCTCTCGTCTCGCAAGGGGGCGGGGCCCTCACATGGAGGTTGACCGTTAGACGATGGGCTCGCGGAGCGACCCGATGCGGGATCCCGTACCGGGTCCACTCCGAGGCACGGTCCGGCCGCCGGCGCGTGGGGTCGCGTGGCGTTCGGTACCTGTGGCGCGGCCACGACGGTTCGCGCCATGATGGCCCATGCGTCCCACGGTGGCGGCCCGGCTCGCGACCGCGCGTCGTCGCTCGCTCGTCGGCCGCGAGGACGAGGTCGCCCGCGCGACCGCGTTCCTAGACGACGCCCCGGCTGCCGTGGTGCTGCACGTCCACGGCCCCGGCGGGGTGGGCAAGACGACCCTGCTGCGGGCGGTCGAAGACCTCGCCGTGGACCGCGACCGGCCGACCCGGTGGGTCGACGCGGCGGAGCTAGACGTCAGCCGGGAGGCGGTGCTGGCGGCGTTGGCCGGGGACGCCGGCGACCTCGGCCTGCTGGACGCCGGCACCGTCGTCCTGCTCGACCACGCCGAGCACCTCGGCGCGGTCGAGCCGTGGCTGTGGCGCGAGCTCCTCCCGACGCTTCCCGACGACTGTCAGGTGGTGGTGGCCGGGCGTCGCCCACCGTCGCAGGACGCGCGCGAGCCGGGGTGGCGCGACCTCGTGCGCCTGCTGCCGCTGCGCAACCTGCCGGCGACCGGCTCCACCGCGCTGCTGCGCTCGCGCGGCGTGCCCGAGAGCGTCGACGTGACGTCGCTGGTGCGGTTGACCCACGGCCACCCGCTCGCACTCGTCATCGCGGCCGACGAGTACGCTGGCCGCGCGGAGGACGGAGGCGGCGCCGGTGGGGAGGCCTCGGCGCTGCTCGACCATCCCGACGCCGCCGCCCGGTTGATCGGCAGCTTCGTCGACGACGTGGCCGACCCTCTCCAACGCCAGGCGCTGCACGTTGTCGGACACACGCGCCGCGTCGACCGCGCGATGCTGGAGGTGGTGCTCAAGGTCGACCAGCAGACCGCGGACGCGCTCCTCGACTGGCTCCGGGACAGGCCCTACTCCCAGAGCCACCCCGACGGTCTCTCAGTCCACGACGTCGTCCGCGACGCCCTTGACCGTGACCTGCGGTGGCGTGACCGAGCGGCGTTCGCGACCCTCCACCGTCGCATCCGAGCGGTCGTCCTGGAACGGATGGCACACGGCCGGGGCGCCGAGCACGCCCGTGCGGCAGCCGACCTCCTGTTCCTCCACCGCGGCAACCCCGATGCCCAGGACCTCTACGCCTTCGAGGACCTGCTCAGCCTCACCTACAGACGGGCTCGCGCCACCGACCGCGAGCGGGTCGTATCGGCGTTCGATAGTGCCGACGGACCGGACCGGGCGTCACACGCCGCCTCGTGGTTCGACTGCCACCCCGAGATGTTCCACGTCATGGAGGACGCCGCCGGGGCGAGCGCGGGCACCGTCGCCGAGCTCAGGCTCGACCTCGTCGGCCCCGGTGACGACCCGCTCGCCGCGCGCGTGCTGGCCGAGCTGCACCGGCGACGCCCGCCGGCGCCGGGCGAGCCCATCCTGTTTGAAATGGTGGCCGACCCCCG
>JAGQUE010000289.1 GCA_020438665.1 Nocardioidaceae bacterium
TCCCACTCCAGGCCCTTGGCGGCGTGGAGCGTCGCTACGGTGACCCCCTCGGCCACGGGCGCGTGCTGCTCGGCCGCCCGACGGTCGAGGTCGTCGACGAACGTGGCGAGCGTCGCCTCGGGGTCATTGGCCTGCTCGACGGCCTGGTCGACCAGCGCCTGGAGGGACTCCCAGCGGTCGCGGGTCTGGCCTCGGCCCGCCGGGGCCGCCGGACCCCAGCCCATGCCGGCCAGCACACCTCGCACGTCCGCCACGAGCTCGCCGGACGCTTCGCCCGCGCGCGCCGCACCTCGCAGGAGCGTCACGGCCTGTCGCACCTCGGGCCGCTCGAAGAAGCGCGCCGCGCCCCGGACGACGTAGGGGACGCCGCGGCTCGACAGCGCCTCCTCGAACGGCTCGGTCTGGGCGTTGATCCGCAGCAGCACGGCCACCTCGGAGAGCGGAGTCCCCGCCGAGCGCAGCTGGAGGATGCGGGCGGCGACCGCCTCGGCCTCGGCGACCTCGTCGGGATGGGCGGTGTAGGAGACCTCCGGGCCGGCAGGCCGCTCGGCGCGCAGCTCGACCGACCGGGTGGTGCCGCCCGCCAGGAGGGTGTTGGCGGCGGTGACGATCTGCGGCGTCGACCGATAGTTGCGGACCAGCTCGACCGAGGCCGCGCCGGGGTGACGCCGAGGGAAGTCGGTGAGATAGGTCGAATTGGCGCCGGCGAAGGAGTAGATCGTCTGGGCCGGGTCGCCGACGACGCAGATCTCGTCGCGGCCGCCGAGCCACAGGTCGAGCAGCGCCGACTGGAGCGGTGAGACGTCCTGGAACTCGTCCACCACGAACCACTTGTATTGGCGGCGCACCTGGGCGGCGATCCGCTCCTCATCGGCGAGCATGCCCGCGGTGAAGAGCAGCACATCCTCCATGTCCATGCGCCCCTGCTCGCGCTTGACGTCCTCGTAGGCGCCGAAGAGGTGGCCGACGCTGGCGTGGTCGTGGCCCTCGATCGAGCGGCCCCGCCGAGCGGCGACCTTGGCGTAGTCGTCGGGAGCGACGTTGCTGACCTTGGCCCACTCGATCTCGGAGGCGAGGTCGCGTAGCAGAGCTTGGTCAGCGCGGACCCGCGAGCGTCGAGCCGCGGTCGCCAGCAGGCCGATCTTGGACTCGATCAACGTGGGCAACTCGGAGCCACGCCAGCCCGGCCAGAAGTAGCGCAGCTGCCGCAGCGCCGCCGAGTGGAACGTGCGGGCCTGGACCCCGCCAGCCCCGAGCTGGCGAAGCCGGCTGCGCATCTCGCCAGCCGCCCGCGTGGTGAAGGTGACCGCCAGCACCTCGGTCGGGGCATAGACACCCGTCACGACTCCGTGGGCGATGCGGTGGGTGATCGCCCGGGTCTTGCCGGTGCCGGCCCCGGCCAGCACGCGCACGGGACCCCGCAGCGCCTCGGCGACGAGCCGCTGCTCGGGGTCGAGCGCATCGAGCAGGTCGCCGGCTCGAGACGGTGCGGACACGGGGGCTCCCGGGAGGGTCGTGGCTCACGCCCGGCGGGCCGGACGGCGTACGTCGCCACCCTAGACGGCGGCGCTGACAGCACCGGTGCTGCTAGGTTCCCCGGGCATGGAGCTCCTCGCCGGCGCCGGCGGCTACACCTCGTCGGGCACCGTCCACTGGGTCGACCACCTCGTGGTGCCCGACCTCAGTGTCGGCACCTACTCGATCCCTGCCGGTGGCACCGACCCGCAGTCGCCGCACACCGAGGACGAGATCTATGTCGTCACGGCCGGGCGGGCGACGCTGTGGACGCCCACCCACGCCGTCGAGCTCACCGCCGGCGACGTCGCCTTCGTCCCGGCCGGGGAGGAGCACCGGTTCGTCGACATCGTCGAGGACCTCGCGGTGGTCGTGGTGTTCGGCCCGGCGGAGTACTCCCGGGCGCCCGACCGCGGCTGAGACATCGGCGGCCGCCTGGTCCCGCCGATGAGCCGTGGGAACAAAGGTCGCCCCGCCACGGTTAGCCTGTCCGAGTTCGCAGCCACCAGCGACGCCGGAGGGACCACCCGATGTTGACGATGTACTCCACCCCGTGGTGCGGCTACTGCCACCGGCTGAAGTCGCAGCTCGACCGTGAGGGCATCGCCTACACCGTGGTCGACATCGAGCAGGACCCCGAGGCTGCAGTGCTCGTCGAGCAGATCAACAACGGCAACCAGGTGGTGCCGACGGTCGTCTTCTCCGATGGATCGGCGTTCACCAACCCCTCGCTGTGGATGGTCAAGGAGAAGCTCTCGAGCCTCTCGGCCTGAGGCCGATCGTCACCAGGTACCGGGGAGCGGGCCGCCGTACCACGCCTCCACGAGCGACCGGCTGATCGAGACGCCCCCGGGCAGGATCAGCCGACCGGCCGCTGCCTGCTCGTGCATCTGCGCGCGCGTCACCCAGCGCGCCTCCTCGATCTCGTCCTCGAGCACGAGCTCCTGGGTGGTCGCCCGCCCGGTGAAGCCGACCATCATGCTGCCGGGGAACGGCCAGGGCTGGTTGCCGAAATAGGTCACCTCGCCCACCACGACGCCGGTCTCCTCCAGCGTCTCGCGACGTACGGCGTCCTCGAGCGACTCCCCCGGTTCGCAGAAGCCCGCCAGCGTGGAGAACCGGTCGACCGGCCAGACCGCCTGGCGTCCGAGCAGGAGCTGCTCGTCGTCGGCGCCCGGCTCGCCGAACGCGATCGCCATGATCACCGCAGGGTCGGTGCGCGGGAACTGCGCCTTGCCGCACGCGGCGCACACCAGCTGGTGCCCGGCGGACTTCGCCTCCAGCCGCCCCCCGCACCGCGGGCAGCACCGGGTCGCATGGAGCCACTCCGCGATGCCGATCGCGTGGAAGACCAGCGGAGCCTGCCCGTCGGTGGACTCGGCGAGGTGCCCGAGCACGGCGCGCAGCCCCAGCCACTCCGATCGCTCGCCCGGGGCGTCGTCGGGGTCGATCACGACGGCGAACCAGGTCCGGCCGTCACGCCGGCCCAGCAGCACGCGCAGCCCGTCGGGCGCGTGGGCCGGGGAGACCCACGACGGAGCGCCGTCGAGCGGTCGGATCCGCGACCCGGCCACCACGAGCACGCGGGAGGCCGGGTCGGCCCATTGCTCCTCGAGCCAGGCCTGGTCGTCGCGCCGGTGCGCGACCCGGTCGTGCGCGGGCAGGGCGAGGTGCAGGTGCGGGTGGGCCACGGTGCCCAACCTAACCACGAGCGCGCTTGGCACGGCTCCGCCAATCCCGGCTTAGGGTGACCGTCATGAGCACCCACATCGGCGCCCAGCCGGGCGAGATCGCCCCCGTCGTCCTGCTGCCCGGCGACCCGCTGCGAGCGACGTGGATCGCCGAGACGTTCCTCGAGGACGCCCACCGCTACACCGAGGTGCGCGGCATGTATGGCTACACCGGGACCTGGCACGGGCAGCGTGTGTCCGTGCAGGGGTCGGGCATGGGCCAGCCGTCGCTGGCGATCTATGTCAACGAGCTCTTCTCCCACTACGCCGTCGACACCGTCGTCCGGGTCGGATCCTGCGGCGCGCTGACCGAGAAGCTCGCGGTTCGCGACATCGTGCTGGCCTCGGGCGCCTGCACGGACTCGTCGATGAACCGGATCCGTTTCGAGGGCCTCGACTATGCCCCGGTCGCCGACTTCGGCCTGCTGCGTGCCGCCCACGAGGCCGCCCAGGTCATCCCCCACGACCATGACGTCCACGTGGGGCTCATCTTCTCCTCCGACTCCTTCTATAGTCCCCGCCCCGAGCTGACGGCCCGGATGGTCGACTACGGCGTCCTCGCCGTCGAGATGGAGGCCTCGGCGCTCTACACTCTCGCCGCCAAGCACGGCGGCCGCGCGCTGTGTGTCTGCACGGTCTCCGACCACATCGTCACCGGGGAGGAGACCACCGCCGCGGAGCGCGAGCAGACCTTCGGCACCATGGTCGAGATCGCCCTGCACGCCACGCTCGGCGGCTGAGCCCGATCGGGTGAGCGGACCGACCGGGTGACGAGGCTCACCCGCCCGCGGGGTCGAACAGCGCCTCGAGCCCGGCACGGCCGGGCAGCTCGTCCGGCTCGACGAGCACGCCGGTGCGGACATAGAAGAACGCGGCCCGGACCTGATCGAGCGCCACGCCGCTGAGCTCGGCCCACGCGAGTCGATAGAGGGCGAGCTGGAGGGGGTCGGCGGTGGCCGACCTGCTGGTCTTCCAGTCGACGACCAGGAAGGTCCCGTCGGCCTCGCGATAGACGGCGTCGATCCGGCCACGGACGACCTGGCCGGCCAACACCAGCGAGAAGGGCGCCTCGATCCGGTGCGGCAGCCGGTCGCCGAACGGGCCCTGCTCGAACCGCTCGATCAGAGCCGCCAGGTCGGCGTCGTCGTCGATGCCGGCATCGCCGCGACCGGGCATCTCGTCGGGGTCGATGAGGTCCTGTTGGCCGAACCGGGCCTCCACCCAGGCATGGAACCGGGTGCCGAACCGGGCCGCCGGTGACGGGGGGCGCGGCATCGGACGCGCGAGGTCGGCGGCGAACCCGCCGGGGTCGTCACGCAGTCGCGCGACCGCGGTCGCGGACAGCACCTCGGGCAGCGGGACCGCGATCTCGGTGGCGACGTCGCGGCGAGCCTCGGCCACCAGCCGCTCGAGCTCGTCGTCCCACTCGGCCACCTGGGCCGCCTGGACCATGTCGAGCGGTGGATCATCCGCCGTGGGATCGACAGCACGGACCCGTTCGGCCGCGTCGAGACGCCGCAGCGCCTCGGCCGTCTGCTCGGTGACCGGCCAGGCGACCTCACGCACGACGGACTGCAGCGGGTTGGGCGTGTCCTTGGGGGGCTTGTCGCGCCACGCCAGTGGCTGCTCGCCCCAGCCGGCCATGACCTCCCGGATCGTTTCCTGGTAGGGGGACGGACCGAGGGGGGTCTTGCGTCCCTCGGTCCACAGATAGGAGGAGACCACGAGCTCGTGGCGCGCGCGGGTGAACGCGACATAGCCGAGCCGGAGCTCTTCGGTCTCCTCGTGGGCCTTGGTGTCGGCGGCGAGCCGCTTGAGCGCGTCGTTGTCGTGGCCGTGGAGGAACGGCAGGTCGCGAGCGTCACCGCGCAGCGGGGTCGGCAGGATCTCGACGCGGGTCGGCCACAGGCCGCGGCTGCGGGTGTGGGGGAACCTGCTCTCGCAGGCACCCACCAGGAAGACGTGGTCCCACTCCAGCCCCTTGGCGCGGTGGACGGTGAGCAGCTTGACCGAGTCGGCCTCGCTGGGGGTGGCGATGTCGAGACCCTCGCCGTCCTCCTCGGCCTCGAGCCAGGCGAGCAGGGCCGGCAGCGTCACAGCACCGTCGATCGCCTGGAACTCGGCGACCGCCTTGACGAACAGGTCGAGGTTCTCGCGACGGGCCCGGGCCGCCTCGGACACCGAGGAGGCCAGCTCGATGTCGATGCCGCAGGTGTCGATGATGCGCCTGACCAGCTCGAGGAGCGGCTCCCCGGTGTGGGCGCGCAGGGTCCGCAGCTCGGCGGCGAGCAGCGCGAAGCGCTCGCGAGCGGCCGCCGAATAGGGGAGCTCGCCGGGGTCGTCGAGGGCGTCGGAGAGGGCCGGCACCTCGGTGGGGTCGGCGCCGGCGACGGCGACCGAGAGCGCCTCCTGCACGCTGGCTGCCACCACGCGGCCACGCCGGGTCTCGGCCAGCTCACGGGCCCGCCGCCCGAGCAGGGCGAGGTCGCGCGGCCCGATCGCCCAGCGGGGTCCGGTCAGCAGGGCCAGCAGCTCGCTGTTGGCGGTGAGATCGGAGACCAGGGTCAGGGTCGCCAGCACCTCGCTCACCTCGGGCAGCCGGAGCAGCCCCTTGAGGCCCACGATCTCGACCGGGATCTCGTCGGCGGCGAGTGCGTCGAAGACATCGGCGGCGTGCTTGTTGTCGCGCGCGAGGACACCGATCTCACGCCACCGCCGGCCCTCCTCGCGCGCGGAGGTGTCGTGGGCGTCCCGGACGGCGCGGACCAGCCAGTCGAGCTCGTCGCCATAGGTCTCGTGGACGATCGTCGAGACCGCGCCGTCGGCCTCACCGCCGGGCTCGAGTGCCTGCACCCGGGCGAAGGCGGCGAGCAGCGGGCGGGCCAGGGCGTTGGCGGTCTGGAGGATGCGCCGGTCGGACCGGCGGTTGACGGTGAGTGGGTAGGCCGGCGTGTCCGGGGAGCCGTCGCTGCGTCGGAAGTCCTCGCCGAAGCGCAGGATGTTGGAGACCGACGCGCCACGCCAGCCATAGATGGCCTGGTTGGGGTCGCCGACCGCCGTGACAGGGTGGCCGAGCCCGGCGGTGACCGTCGGCCCGCTGAACAGCCGCCGCAGCATGAGTGCCTGGGCGACCGAGGTGTCTTGGTATTCGTCGAGCAGCACGATGCGATATTTGCCGCGCTCGACGGAACCCACGTCTGGGTGTCGGTCGGCCAGCTCGGCGGCCAGGGCGATCTGGTCGGAGAAGTCCATCAGCCCGAGGACCCGCTTGAGTGACCGGTATTGCTCCACGAGGATCAGCGCCTCGGCGCGACGGCCGAAGGCGTTGGCGACATCGTCGGCCGTCTTGCCGGTCAGCTCAGCGGCGAAACGCGGCGCCTCCCTCTGGTCGAAGGCACGCAGATCGGCCGGGGCCACGAGGTGCTCGGCCAGCGCCCCGTCGAGGGCGAGGATGTAGTTGATGACGTGGTGAGGGCTGTCGGAGAGCAGCACGACGGGGTCGTGATGGCGGTCGATCACCCGGCCGGCCAGCTGGTAGCGCGCCGCGTCGGCGACGACACGGGTGTCGGGCTCGTGACCGATGCGCAGGCCGTGCTCGGCCAGCAGCGAGGAGGCATAGGCGTTGTAGGTCGCGACAACCGGCTCGAGCACCTCGTCGTCACCGTCGTCGGTGAGGGCCCCCCGCGCGAAGCCGGCCACGTCGAGCGCCTCGCGGATGCGGGTGCGGAGCTCGCTGGCCGCCTTGGTGGTGAAGGTCAGGCCGAGCACCTGGTCGGGACGGACCTGGCCGGTGACGACGAGATAGACCACCCGCGCGGCCATCACCGAGGTCTTGCCGGAGCCGGCGCCGGCGATCACCACCGCGGGCTCGAGGGGTGCCGAGATCGCCTCCCACTGCTGGGCGCTGACGGTGTAGTCGGTCTGCATGACGGTCTGCAGGTCGGCCGGCGTGCGGAGCTCGCGGGGACGCGGGTCCGGGGTCCGGGGGTCGGTCTCGAGGCTCATGACAGCGTCGTCCCAGCGGTGTGGGCCGGGCAGAACCGGACAAAGTCACAGCGTTCGCACTGGGCGCCGGGCCGGGCCGGGAACTCTTCGTCGCGCAGCCGGGCCACGGCCT
This sequence comes from Nocardioidaceae bacterium, assembly GCA_020438665.1. The sequence continues at coordinate 7,363 of JAGQUE010000289.1, forward strand.
CGGTCAGCTGACGCTCGACAGTGGTGAGACCGTCGGCGTCGGGCGTCTGGGGTGGCTGGGCCTGCACCTTCATGCCGGTGCGGAGCTGCTGGCGCAGCTGCCACAGCTCGGCGCCGCCGGCCTGGGTCGGCCGGGCGGCGTCGGGGAGGTCGGCGAGCAGCTGGTCGAAGGCGCCGTGCTCGGCGGCGAGCTGATAGAGGCCGAGCTGGGGGTGCTGGGCCAGCTCCTCGCCTGTCACAGCGGTCTTGCCGGTCTTGAGGTCGATGACGACGACGCGACCCTCGTGATCGATCTCGAGGCGGTCGGCATAGCCGTGGAGCACCACTCGCTGTCCGTCGGGCAGGCTGACATCGGTGCGGAACTGCTGCTCGGTGGCGACCAGCCGGCGCGCGCCGGCCCGACCTGTGTGGACCAGGAAGCGGTGCAGCGCCGCCTCGACCTCGGCCCGCTCTCGGTCACCGGACCAGGGTGTCCGGAACGGCACCCGCCCCCACACCTCGTCGACGTGGGCCATCAGCCGCTCGACGAGGTCGGGCGTGACCTCCTCCTCGCCACGGCCGATCCGGTCGGCCAGGGTGTGGACGACGTTGCCGAAGCCCTGCGCCTGGGTCGTGAGCCGTTCGCCGCCGGCCTCGTGGTGGAGGAACCACTGAGCGGGACAGGTGACCAGCCCCGTCAGCGCGCTCGCCGAGATGGGGATCGCGCCCGCGTCGTCCAGCATCGCCTCGTCGGCATGCGTCCACGCCCGCGTGCCCCACCACGTCGCGGGATCGGCCGCGGGGACACGCAGCTCCCCGGCCTGATGGGCGGCCGCCAGCCGGGCCAGCCGCAGCGCCGCCGCCTGGCGCAGCTGTGGTGACTGGTCGGGATCGGCGACGGTGCGCCTCAGCTCAGCGACCAGCCCCGCGAGCGACAGCGGTCGCCGGGGCCGCCCGGTGACGTGGACGATGCGGTGATCCGCCACGTCCGGGAACAGCTCCTCGAGGAACCGGGACCGCTGCTCTCCCTCGTCGTCGCTGGACGCCACGGCCGTGACCACGAGCCGCTCGCGGGCCCGCGTGCAGGCGACATAGAAGAGCCGCCGCTCGTCGGCGAGCAGTGCCCGCGTCGAGGTGGGCGGGACCAGCCCATGGCTGCCGATCAGGTCGGCACGAAGCAGCGTGGCCCGCCGCCGCAGGTCGGGCCAGCTGTCCTCCTGGACGTGGGCCACCACCACCAGCGGCCACTCCAGCCCCTTGGCCCGGTGGGCGGTCAGCAGTCTCACGGCCTCGTCACGGATCCCTCGCTCGGCGAGGGTGTCACCCGGGATCTGCTGGGCCCGCAAGGTGTCGAGGAACGACGCCGGGCCGGTGTGGCCCCGGGCCTCCTCGGCGCGGGCGGCCGCGTCGAAGAGTGCTACCACGGCGTCGAGGTCGCGGTGCGCGAGCCGAGCCGCGAGCCCGCCCCGACCGATGGCCGAGCGCAGCCGGCCCGGCCACGACGTGCCGTCCCAGAGCGTCCACAGCAGCTCCTCCACACTCGCGCCCTCCTCGAGCTGCGCACGGGTGCGGGCGAGCAGGACGGCCAGGGCGGTCGCCCGTTGCTCGCCCGGGAGCGGGTCGGTGAGGTCGGCGAACGCGGCGGGGTCGAACAACGCCGCCCGCAGCAGCTCGGCGGACCCGCGCGGGCTCCGGCCCGCCTCGCGAGCGGCAGCG
>JAGQUE010000290.1:0-3588 GCA_020438665.1 Nocardioidaceae bacterium
CACCGGCACCGTCGACGTCACCCCGGCCGGGCTCCGTGCCGTCCCCGCCTGTCACACCACCGATGTTGACGGTGACGGCCCCGGCGGCACCGACCCACCCGAGCACTAGCCACCCAGCCCCGAGACCCCGCCACCGACCATCCGGCGGGGCCACCGGCATGCCCGGAGCCCACTATCCGGTGCGGCGACGCAGCAGGTGCGTCAGCGACACCAGTCAATCGTCGGTGGCGCCTGGACCGGCCCGTCAACCCACTGTCACAGTGGGGACATGGGACGACGGGGGACGATCACGGCGCTGGTGCTCGGGCTGGCACTGGCGGTCAGCGCCTGCACGGCCGACGTCGTGCCCTCGCCGCTGCCGCCGAGTCCGGCGGCCACGCTGCCCGGGCCCGCCTATGCGCTCGTCCCGATCGTGTCGACGGGGCCCGCGAGCGTCGTGGTGGGTGGTGAGGAGCAGAGCCTGGGCAAGCGCGTCGTCGAGGTCCACTGGACGACGGATGGTCACCTGCTGGCGACGAGGCTGGCCCACCACAATGGCTTCGGCTATGACCTCGACCTGATCGACCCGGCAACGGGTGAGGTGCTCGCCAGCAGGCGCACCACCGCCGACGTCGGGGTCACGCCCGGAGCCGTCACGGTACGCGCCAGCTTGCGCAACCGGCTTACCGTGCTCACCCCTGACCTTGAGCACGTCTCGCGCATCCAGGTCGACAAGAGCGCGGTCCAGACCGACCAGCTCGACCTCTATTCAGAGTTCCATCTCTATGGAACGCCCTACACCCTCGACGGCGTGACCTGGGTGCCGTGGGGCGTCAACAGCGAGGACGACACCAAGACCGACCACGGCGTCCTCCGGATCGAGAACGGCGTCGCGGCCGAGGCGCTGCGCAACCAGCCGTTCGTCCGCCTCCAGCCGAGCAGTGACGGGGCGGCGCTGCTCGCCGTGATGCAGGACAACGGCGAGGACGAGAGCTGCGGCGGCTGCATCGTGGAGCAGACGGTCGTCGAGCTCGACCCCGGGACGGGTGAGATCGCCGCCGACTACGGAACGCCTCCCGGCTACACCCGCTTCTGGCGGATCGAGGAGCTGGACAAGATCGGCAACCACGTCGTCGTTCGCTATCGGATCGGTGAGGCGGGCGAGGGGGCGGAGCCGGCGTGGCAGACCTGGATCTATGACGGCGACTGGCGTCACGAGACCTCCTCCGACGGCACCCGGACCAGCTGGCAGGACGGCGGCCGGCTGGTCTGGCGGCAGACCGACCTCGGCCGCGACGAGGGTGAAGGCGCGGCGTTCGAGCTGACCTGGTTCGCGACCGGCAGCACGGACGGCGTGGTGCTCGTGTCGGGCGACGACCCGTGCCCGCGCCGTCACGACACCGTGCTCTGCCCCTTCGTGGTCCCGGCCGGCTCGCTGCTGCCCTCCTCGTCCTGAGGGTCCTCCGCCCCCCTCGGGTGCGCGCCGGTATAGGCCCAGGCAGCGCCATAGAGGGCCAGCCGCGCGAAATAGTTGATCCAGACGATCAGGATCAGCGCGATGCCGAACAGCTGGAACGCCGGGGTGCCCTCGGTGCGGACGAGCAGGAACGCCGCCACCTGCTTGAGCACCTCGAAACCCACCGCGGCCACCACGGCACCCCACACCAGGTCACGCAAGGGCAGCGCCGGCCGGCCGAGCAGCACATACATCGAGACGAACAGCAGCGCCGACGACGCCAGGCCGATCACCAGCGACGCCACCGTCACCAGCGTGGTGAGCCCCTCGCTCAGGTTCAGCCACGCGAGGATCGGCCCCGCCGACCGGGTCACGACGCCGGTCACCACCACGCTGAAGACCAGGATCAGCGCCAGCACGGGGAGCGTCATCAGGTCTCGCAGCTTGCCGAGGATCGGGTCAGGGCGCTTCTCGGGCTCGACATCGAACACGGCCAGCAACGCCGTACGCGTCGACGACATCCACCCGAGACCGGTGATCAGGGCGCCGAGCAGGCCGAACCAGCCGAGCGTGTTGGCGAGGTCCTGCAGCTTGGCCAGCGAGAGCGCGTGCTCGCCACCGCCGAGGACGCCGGGGAACGCGGACGTGATCGCCTTCTCCAGCGGCTCGCGGGCTCGCGGGACGAGCTCGGCGACCTTGCCCATGAGGAACAGGGCGAGGGCGACCAGGGGGAAGAAGGACAGGAATCCGTAATAGCTGATGCCGCCGGCGTTGTTGGACCCCTGCACCTTGGAGTAGTGCTCCTGGGTCCGGATGATGCGGTCGATCCGGGGCGCGCGTCGACGGCCCGCCTCGATCCCGGAGGTCACGCGGTCGATCAGTGCGGGAAGCCCGGCCATCGCTGTCGGCCCGTCACCGGTCGTCGGAGGCGGGGGCCAGCGCGAACTCCGTGGTGGGTCGCCAGCCGAACCTCTCGTCGTGCTCATAGAGGTGGAAGGCCCCGGCCCGGAAGACGCACTCGAAGTCGGCCAGATCGCTGAACGCGCGGTCGAGCACCTCGTCATCCAGGTGGTGGGCCACCGTCACGTGGGGGTGGTAGGGGAACTGGAGGTCGATGTCGAGCGGACCCTCGCGGATCTGCGAGGCCAGCTGCTCGCAGGCGGAGATGCCCTCGGCGACCATCACGAACACGACCGGCGAGATGGGCCGGAAGGTCCCGGTGCCGCGCAGCCGCACCTGGAAGGACGCGAACGACGCCGCCACGTCGGCCAAGTGCCCCCGGACCTCCGCGAGCTCCTCGGTGGTCGTCTCGACCGGTGGCATCAGCGTGACGTGGCTCGGGATCCCGACAGCCGAGTCGTCACCCACAGACACCCGATAGTCCTGGAGCTGTCGACCCCAGGGCTCGGGTATGGCGAGCGCGACTCCGATGGTTGGCATCGGGGACGACCCTAGCGGGTCGTCCGAGGGGCGAACCCCACCCGATCGTAGACGTCGCGCAGGGTGGCCGCCGCGACCGCGGAGGCCTGATCCGCGCCCTGATCGAGGATCGTCTGGAGCTCCGCCTCGTCCTCGAGCAGCTCGAGGGTCCGGTCGCGGAACGGCGTCACGAACTCGACCACGACCTCGGCCAGGTCCTTCTTGAGATCGCCATAGCCGCGACCGACATAGTCAGCCTCGAGCTCGGCGATCGGCCGCCCGGACAGCGACGAAAAGATCGTGAGCAGGTTGCTGACGCCCGGCTTGGTCTCGGGGTCGAACCGGACCTCGGTGTCGGAGTCGGTGACAGCGGAGCGGATCTTCTTGGCGCTCACCTTGGGGTCGTCGAGCATCTCGACGATGCCCTGGGGCGAGGACGCCGACTTCGACATCTTGGCGCTGGGCTCCTGGAGGTCGGCGATCTTGGCGGTCGCCTTGAGGATGTAGGGCTCGGGCAGGCGGAAGGTCTTCTTGTAGCGGTGGTTGAACCGCTGGGCCAGGTCGCGGGTCAGCTCGAGGTGCTGACGCTGGTCCTCCCCCACCGGCACGAAGTGAGGGCGATAGAGCAGGATGTCGGCCGCCTGGAGGATCGGATAGGTGAACAGGCCGACCGAGGCCGCGCCCTCGCCACCCTTGGCCGACTTGTCCTTGAACTGCGTCATCCGACGCGCCTC
>JAGQUE010000290.1:3690-4459 GCA_020438665.1 Nocardioidaceae bacterium
CTGGGCCGCCGAGGCCAGCGTGCGGCGTCGCAGCACCTTGGGGTCCTGCTCGACGGTGATCGCGTGGAGGTCGGCGATGAAGAAGAACGGCTGGTAGTCCTCCTGGAGGTCCACCCACTGCCGCAGCGCGCCCAGGTAGTTGCCGAAGTGGAAGGAGTCGGCGGTCGGCTGGATCCCGGACAGCACCCTGGGTCGCGCGGACCCGGTGGATGCCGCCGCGACCTGGGTCTGGGGCTCGACGGACAGCGAGGACATGGGCGGAATTCTGTCATCCCGCCCCGGCGCCTCAGCCCAGGGTCTCCAGCGCCGCGTTGAACGTCGCCGACGGACGCATCACCGCCGCCGCCAGGGCGTCGTCGGGGCGGTAGTAGCCCCCGATGTCGGCCGGTGACCCCTGCACCGCGAGCAGCTCGGCCGCGATGGCCTCCTCCCGCGCTGTCAGCACCTCGGCCAGCGCGGAGAACGCCGACGCCAGCTCGGCGTCGTCGGTCTGTCCGGCCAGCTCCTGGGCCCAATAGAGCGCCAGATAGAAGTGGGAGCCACGGTTGTCGATGCTGCCGAGGCGCCGGGCCGGCGACTTGTTCTCGTTGAGCAGGGTGCCGGTCGCCCGGTCGAGGGTGTCGGCCAGGACCTGGGCCTTGGCGTTGCCGTTGACCTGGGCATAGTGCTCGAAGCTCGCGGCCAGCGCGAAGAACTCACCAAGGCTGTCCCAGCGCAGGTAGTTCTCCTTGACCAGCTGCTGGACGTGCTTGGGCGCCGAGCCGCCGGC
>JAGQUE010000291.1:0-1392 GCA_020438665.1 Nocardioidaceae bacterium
CCGTCTTCCCCATGGCGCCCAACTTGGCCGAGATGGCCGTGACCAGTCCGCGATTGACCCAGGACGTGCTCAGCCGCGTCATCACCTTCGCCAACGGCAAGGGCGGCGTCGGCAAGACGAGCTGCTCGGCCAACTTCGCCGCACTGTCCGCAGCTGCCGGCTGGAAGGTGCTCTTCGTCGACTTCGATGCCCAGGGCGACGCGGGGGACGACATGGGCTACAAGAACAGCGAGGCGAACGACCGCGGCGCGCACATGCTCCAGGTCCTTGACGCGAACAAGCCGCTCCAGCCCGTGATTCGCGAAGTGCGTCCGAACCTCGACGTGATCCCGATGGGTCGCGAGATGCTCAAGACCATCGAAGACGTTCTGGCCGGGAAGCGTCGCCGCGGCACCGAGTTTCGACTCATGCTGGCCGAGGCTCTGGCGCCGATCGCCCGCGACTACGACCTGATCGTCATCGACACGCCTCCGGATCGCCCCGACGTGTTGCAACTGGTGTTCGGGGCAACCCGGTGGCTGGTGATCCCGACCAAGGCAGACCGGTCGAGCATCGGGAACCTACGCGACCTGGCAGAGGAGTTGAAGGAGGTGCGGCCGGCGAACCCCGACGTGGAGATCCTCGGGGTTGTGCCGTACGACTTCGACACGAACGCTGGGCGGATCAAGCGGAACGCGATCGAAGACATTCAAGCGGTTCTCGGCGACGCTGCCGACGTCTTCCAGGATTCGGAGGGCGAGGTCATCTTCGTGCGGCACTCGAACGCGGCGGTGGACGCGCGCAATGCCGGGAAGCTCGTTCACGAGTTGGCTGAGATGGCCCAGGAGGAGGAGTCGGGCGAGCCGTGGTGGCAGGCACTTCGTGAGGGCAAGAAGGTGGACCGCATCCCGGGCAGCGTCGGGGGCTTGGCGGGGGACCACCTGCTGCTCACGAACGCCATCCTGACCCGGATCGACCGGTTCGAAGCGGCGGCCAGCGCATGAGCCGTCGCGAGCCGATGAAGCCGATCGAGGGTTTGAAGAAGCCCACCGATCTGCCGGGGCCCACCCAGCGCCCGCGGACGCTGGCTCCGGTGCCTGCTGCGCCGTCGCCGGCGACCGTCGAGGACGCGGACGTCGAGGACAAGGTCACACCGAAGTTGGCGCCTGTCGAGGACATCCCGGCCCCGACGGAGCCTGAGGAGCCGGCCGCTCCGGCAGTTGGTCCAGTGAGGAAGCCGCGGCCGCCCAAGTCGGTTGAGCGCAAGCCGAAGGCAAGCGCGATGGCCGAGACCATGAAGTCGGTTTCGGTCTCAGTTCCGTTCACACTGGCCGAGGCGTGGCGCGAGCGGGCGAAGACCGACCGCACCTCCCAGGTCGACGTCTTGCTCGACGCCATCGTGGCCAACCAGTC
>JAGQUE010000291.1:1496-4185 GCA_020438665.1 Nocardioidaceae bacterium
CGGATCAAGTCGGGCAACCTCGCCGTGATCGACCAGTTGGCCAAGAAGCACGGCCAGGACAAGCGCTCTCCGTTCGTGGCCGCCGTTCTCGCGGCCTACCTGGCCTGAGTTTGCTCCGCCACACGAAGGGGAGATGGTGAGGACGCGAGTCGAGCCGGCTGCTCGGGGAACTCATCCACGACGCCGGTTGGGCCGACCTTGCCGGGCGTGCGGGTCGGCGGACACCTGGGTTGAGTTGCGCCGCGAGGTCGACCGGACCCGGCCAGCTGCCGCGGGGGAGTGGCCCTATGCGGTGTGCCAGTCCTGCGGCCACACCGTTCGTGGCAGCAGGACCGATGCCAATCAAACCTCGACCGCGTCGCACGCGAACCCCGGGCCGGCGGGCGTCGACAGAGTGCCCGCGCCCCGAGCTCGTCGCGCTCGGCCCTCGCGCCCCAAGGCCAGCGATGAGCGGGTGGATGAGTTGCTGCGCGCAGCCGGGTTCAATCGGCCGATCACTGCCGAGGTTCTCGAAGTGCATCGTCGATTCGTCACCCACGCCGGCAAGCCTGGCTTGCCGCGGTGGAAGGCGGCCGTGAGCGTGTTGAACGCTGCCATGGGCGGCGACAAGGTGCCGGACGTACGAGAGATCTACGCGGAGGAGAAGCGGCGCCGCGAGGTGGCCCGGTCGCGGGCCGCTCAGCGACGTGCCCAGGCGAACGCGTTGGCTGATGAGCATGTTCTGGCGGCCCGCGACCACGTCGCCCAGGTTTGGGAGCAGACGGGGGAGGGGCCGACCTGGCGCGAGCTGGCCGCCGCGCTCGGGGTCGATGGCCAAATGGCCTCGCCCATGATCGACGTGTTGCACCGACGGGGAGCGCTCACCTCGACGAAGGAGGCTCGCTCGCTCGCCGTCGTACCCGACTGGGTACCCCCTTCGACGCCGAGACTCTCAAGCGATCCGGCTGGCACCGAAAACGGTCGCGACGCACCCTCGGCTGGCCGTGGTTCTCGGACGGTGCTGGGAGACTCACCCGGATGAGCAAAGCGACCCCGGCGAGGCAGAAGCGCGACACGAGCCCCGTGCGTGCACCTGCGGGCAGTCCGGCTGCAACGTCGGACGACCTGGTCGAGCGCGTGTCGTCGCTGGTCCATGAGGCCCGTGAGGCGGTTGCCTCGTACGCCAACGCGACGCTGACGATGACCTACTGGCAGGTTGGCTCGCTGATCGACTCCGAGGTGCTCGGCGGACAGCGAGCGGCGTACGGCTCCCAGATTCTTGCGTCGCTGGCGCAGGAATTGACGAGACGGTTCGGGAGGGGCTTCAACGAGCCGAACCTCACTCGAATGGTCAAGTTCTCCCGGCAGTTCCCCGACGCCGAGATTGTTGCGTCGCTGGCGCAGAAGTTGAGTTGGACGCACATCGTGGCCCTTCTGCCGCTCAGGTCGGACGAGGCGAGGGCCTTCTACGCGGACCAGGTGGTTGCCCGCCGGCTCACTGTTCGCGAGCTCAAGGGGGCGATCCAGCGCAAGGCATTCGAGCGGCGTGAGATCGCGAACTCGCAGATCGAGCCGGGGTCGATGGTGCCGGCCGACACGTTCAGTGACCCGTATCTGCTCGACTTCCTCGGCCTCCATGACGGGTACGCCGAGGCGGACCTTGAGGCGGCGATTCTCCGCGACCTGGAGGCGTTTCTGCTCGAGGTCGGGTCCGGGTTCAGCTTCGTCGCGCGTCAGAAGCGGATGATCATCGACGGCGACGACTTCCATCTCGACCTGTTGTTCTTCAGTCGGCCGCTACGCCGCCTGGTGGCGGTGGAGCTCAAGATCGGGAGGTTCGATGCCCGCCACGAGGGTCAGATGAAGCTGTACCTGAAGTGGCTCAACCGCTACGAACGTACTGAGGGCGAGGAGGCACCGATCGGGCTGATCTTGTGCACCGAGGCCAGCCGCGAGCAGGTCGAGCTGCTGGAGATGCACAAGGACGGGATCGTGGTCGCGGAGTACTGGACGGCGCTGCCGCCAAAGGCCGAGTTGGAGCAGCGGCTCCAGGCGATCCTGCGTGACGCGCGTGAACGCCTCGCCCGCCGCGAACTGCCCCCCGCGGAGTGATGACTTCCCGCTGCTAGCCCGCTGCCTGCTGTTCGGCGCGCTTGTCGAACAAGTGGCCCTGGCGCTCGAGGAACGCTGCGTCGCGGGTCGCTGGCCCGTTGGGGAGTAGGGCTGCCTGCTCGACGTCGGGGCTCTGTGGCCGCTGGTCGACCAGCGGTTTGCTGAGTCGCTGCGCGGTAAGGCCGTACCGGAGTCGGTGCCGGTCCCACGCTGCCACGGAGGCGCCTCGTTCGGCGGGGGAGAGGGCTTGGAAGCGTTGTTTGCGTTCCAGGCTGCGTGCGACGTACTCGTCGGCCGAAAGAGTGGTGAGCCAGGTCTGGTAGTGGTCGAGTTCGTCGATGCCGGCGCGTGCGCGTCGCTCGGCGAGCTCGGCCTTGCGTTTGGCCTGCTGGGCGAGGGACATCTGGTCGAACTCGAGTCGCTTTGCTGCGGTGCGGTCGGCGCGGGTCGCGGGGGAGAGGTTGTCCCACCAGGCCTTCTCACGCGCCTTGGCGGCTTTGTAGGCGCGTGCGCGGCCGGCGGTCCAGCTCGAGGTGGTTCCGGCTCGGTAGGCGGCTCGTTCGGCTTCGACGACCTCGAGTTGGCGGGCGTACGCCGC
>JAGQUE010000292.1 GCA_020438665.1 Nocardioidaceae bacterium
CCGGTCTTGTAGTCGACCACCCGGACCCTGCCATCGGGGCTCACGTCCAGCCGGTCGATGAAGCCGCGCAGCAGCAGCTTGGAGTCGAGCAGCGTCTCCACATAGAGCTCGCGCTCGGCAGGCTCCAGCCTGGTCGGGTCCTCGAGGGTGAAGTAGCGGTCGAGCACCCGGCGGCACGACGTCAGCCAGGGCTCGAGCCGTGACTCGTCGTCCACGAAGAGCTCGGCGACGCCGGGCTCGAGCTCCATCAGCGACTCCCACGCCGGCAGCAGCAGCTCACGGGCCCGCTCGACGGTGCGCTCGACGGCGGGCAGGTCGAAGAGATCCTCGAGCACCTTGTGCACCACGGTCCCGCGCACGGCGTCGGGCGACGGAGGTTCGGGGAGCCTGTCGATCGCCCGGAAGCGGTAGAGCAACGGGCAGGCCATGAAGTCGCCGGCCCGGGTCGGCGAGAGCGCCCCGAGTACCTGGACGCCGTCGACCTTGGTGGACACCCGCTCCGCCGGGGATGCGGCGCCGTCCGGCAAGGCGCTGGGGGTGGACATGCGGCCCACCTTAGGCGAGCGCGCCGACACGACCGCCGACGGCGGGCGGGCCCGGTCGAGTAGCCTCCAGATGTGTCCGCGACCGACCACGAGCCCGATGTGCCGGGCCGCCACCGACCTCCGGGGTCGATCCGGCTGGGGCGCCTCGCCGGCGCCGACATCTATGTCACGGCGTCGTGGTTCCTCATCGCCGCCCTCGTGACGGTCGTGATGGCTGGCCCGATCGAACGGGCACAGCCAGGGCTCGGCGGCTGGACCTATGTCGCGGCCTTCGCCTTCGCCATCCTGCTCTATCTGTCGGTGCTGCTCCACGAGGTGTCCCACGCCGTCATGGCGCGCCACTACGGACACCCGGTCCACTCGATCACGCTCCACTTCCTGGGCGGCATGACCTCGGTGGAGGGCGAGGCCCGCTCGCCGCGTCAGGAGTTCCTGGTGGCTGTCGTGGGGCCCATCACGTCGCTGGCGGTCGGCTTCGTCGGGCTGCTGTTCTATCGGTCGGCCCCCGACGGCGTCCTCTCGATCGCGCTCTACTCGCTGACCTGGACCAACCTGCTCGTGGGTGCGCTCAACCTGGTGCCCGGGTTGCCGCTCGACGGTGGCCGGGTGCTCAAGGCGCTGGTGTGGGGGATCTCCGGCAACGTCCACACCGGGACCTTGGTTGCCGGGTGGATCGGTCGGGCGGTGGCGGTGGTGGCCGTGCTGTGGCCGTTCGCCCAGGAGCGGCTGATCGGCGTGACGCCCACCGTCGTGGACTTCGGCCTCGCGTTCGTGGTCGCGCTCTTCCTGTGGACGGGGGCCACCGCCGCCATGGCCTCCGCCCGGCTGCGCCGCAAGCTCCCCCACCTGGTGGGACGCCAACTCGCCCGTCGCACCGTCGCCGTGCCGGCCGATCTGCCGCTCGCCGAGGCCGTCCGCCGCGCCCGCGAGGCGCAGGCCGGAGGTGTTGTCACCGTGACCTCCGACGGCCGCCCCGAGGGCCTCGTCAGCGAGGCCGCGCTGCTGGCCACCCCCGAGGAGCGACGGCCCTGGGTCCCGGTATCGAGCGTGAGTCGCACCCTCGGTGACGGGCTGGCACTGCCGGCCGACATCGCCGGCGAGGACCTGATCCTGGCCATCAGCCGACGCCCCGCTGAGGAGTACCTCCTGGTCGAGAGCGACGGATCGATCTTCGGCGTCCTGGCCACCTCCGACGTCGACCAGGCCTTCCGCGCGGTCCGTTGAGCCGTGCCCGTCGCCGGCCCTCCTGGGGCACTAGGGTCGTGCCTATGCCCGAGCAGCCCGACCCGCGTGCCGACGTGCCCCTGGAGGCCTGGTCGGGCGTGCACCGGGGGGTGCTCCGCGCCGGGGAGTGGGTGCGGCTCACCGACCAGAAGGGGCGCCGTCACAACTTCGAACTGGTGGCGGGGAAGCGGTTCTTCTCCAACAAGGGCCACCTCGACCACGACGACCTGATCGGTCGCGAGGAGGGGTTCACGGTCACCTCGTCCGCCGGCGGGGAATATCTTGTGTTCCGGCCCCTGCTGAACGAGTTCGTCGTGTCCATGCCGCGCGGTGCGGCGGTGGTCTACCCCAAGGACTCCGCCCAGATCGTGGCGTTGGCCGACATCTATCCCGGCGCCCGGGTCGTGGAGGCCGGCGTCGGGTCCGGTGCCCTCACCTGCTCGCTGCTGCGCGCGGTGGGGCCGCACGGCCGGGTGTCGTCCTATGAGCGACGACCCGAGTTCGCCGAGGTGGCCCAGCGCAACGTCGGCCAGTTCTTCGGCGGCGACCATCCTGCCTGGTCGCTGAGCGTCGGCGACCTGGCCGAGGCGCTGCCAGCCGCCCGAGAGCCGGCAGATCGCGTCATCCTCGACATGCTCGCCCCCTGGGAGTGCGTCCCCGCGGTGGCCGAGGCTCTCGTGCCGGGCGGCGTCGTCTGCGTCTATGTCGCCACCACCACCCAGCTCAGCCGTGTCGTGGAGACGTTGCGCGCTCATGGTGGCTTCACCGAGCCGCACGCCTGGGAGTCGCTGGTGCGCGACTGGCACGTCGAGGGTCTGGCCGTGCGACCCGGCCACACGATGCAGGGCCACACCGCCTTCCTGGTGACGGCCCGGCGGATGGCGGCGGGGGAGCGCGCCCCGCTCAAGAAGCGGCGCCCCGCCCCCGGCGCCTACGGGGTCGACTACGCCGGGCCGCGGCCGCCGGGGCTGCCTCCGCAGAGCGCCGCCGAGGTCTACGACGCCTGAGGTCCAGCGACGCGGGCGTGTCGACCGGCACGTCTGCGCTGTGCTTTCGTCCAAATCGTGATCTTTCTCGGTGGTGATGCTCTTCCCTGGACAACTCACGCGGGTAATGTCGCAAGTCACCAAGGAGGTGACGACGATGTCGACATCGGAGGAGCGCAGCCCTCAGCAGCTCGCCGACCAGGTGCGCTACCTGGAGGCCGAGGTGTCGGAGCTGCGTCGCCGCCTCGGCGACGTGCCCGCCCACGCCCGTGGCCTCGAGCTGAGGCTGGCTGACACGCAGCGCTCCCTGGCTGCCGTGACCGGCCAGAACGAGCGGCTGGCGACGACCCTGCGCGAGGCCCGCGACCAGATCACCACGCTCAAGGAGGAGGTCGACCGGCTCGCCCAGCCCCCCGCCGGCTTCGGCACGTTCCTCACCCGCAACGAAGACGACACGATCGACGTGTTCACCGGCGGCCGCAAGCTCCGCGTGACCGTCAGCCCTGCCGTCGACCTCGACGCGCTGCAGCGTGGCCAGGAGGTCATGCTCAACGAAGCGCTCAACGTGGTCGCCGCCCTCGAGTTCGAGGAGGTCGGCGAGGTGGTCATGCTCAAGGAGCTGCTGGCCGACGGCGATCGGGCGCTGGTCATCGCCAACGCCGACGAGGAGCGTGTCGTGCGCCTGGCGGCTCCGCTGCGGGAGGCCACCCTGCGGGCCGGCGACTCACTGCTGCTCGACTCCCGCGCCGGCTATGTCTATGAGCGGGTGCCCAAGTCCGAGGTCGAGGAGCTGGTCCTCGAAGAGGTCCCGGACATCGAGTACGACGCCATCGGCGGACTGCACGGCCAGATCGACCAGATCCGCGACGCCGTCGAGCTGCCCTACTTGCACCCCGACCTGTTCAAGGAGCACCAGCTCAAGCCTCCCAAGGGCGTCCTGCTCTATGGCCCGCCAGGCTGCGGCAAGACACTGATCGCCAAGGCGGTGGCCAACT
>JAGQUE010000293.1 GCA_020438665.1 Nocardioidaceae bacterium
GAGCCCGATCTCTACGAGCGCTGGGGCGAGCGCTACTCGATCGAGCAGGGCCTGGTCATCGCCCGGACAGAGCACGCGATCGCCGTCGCGGGCGTCGGACACCGGCATCCGGCGATCGTCGTGTGGAGCCGGGTCGCCGGGCGCCCGTGGGAGCTGTCGCAGCGCGTGGTCCGCGACTTCTCCGACCTGCTGCGGGCGATCCACCTCGCCACCGGGCCCGAGGTGCCGACCAACGAGGAGTGGCACCACCAGCCGCCGTCGGTCCGTTTCGACAGCCCGCTGCGCGTCGTCGTGAAGTGGCGGGTCTCCACCCCGGCGGGTTTCGAAGGTGGCACCCGCATCTATGTGAACACGCTCGACCCGTGGACCATCGCCGACCGGGTGCGCCGTCACCTGCGGGAGCTCATCGCCTCCGGTCTCCTCGACGGGGTCGACGTCGACCCCGGGCGGTGAGGGGCTCGGGCTCCTCGGGATGGCGGTTCGTCGCCGGTGGGCACGCGGTGACGGTTCACCAAGGTAGGAAGGTGAACCCTCACGTACCTCGCGGAGTTCACCACGGTAAGTGCGGGTTCGCCCACCTACCTTGGTGAACCAGCACCAGCAACCACTACCACCACCCCCACCACCTCAGGCGTCGTCGGAGGCGAAGACTCGCTGCCCGTCGACGAAGGTCTGCAGCACCCGGGTGGCGCCGATCTCGTCGGGCTTGCCGGCGAAGGGGTCGCGGTCGAGCACGGCGAGGTCGGCGAGGGCGCCCACGCGGATCTGGCCGGTGTCGTCGAGGTGGTTCACGTACGCCGACCCGGCGGTATAGGCCGTCAGTGCGGTCCCGAGGTCGATCCGTTGTTCGGGGAGGAAGACCGGGTGGTCCTCGGCGTCCTCGCGATAGCCCTCGGGGATCAGCCGGTTGACGGCGACGTGGATCGCGGCCATCGGGTCGGGCGTGGACACCGCCCAGTCGCTGCCGGCGCAGAGGGTGGCGCCGGCCCGGTGGAGGTCGCCGAAGGGGTACTGCCAGGACCCGCGCGGCTCGCCGAGGAACGGCAGCGTCAGCTCGACCATCTGCGCCTCGAGCGCCGCCCACAGCGACTGCATGTTGGCGGCCACGCCGAGCTCGCGGAACCTCGCGATGTCGTCGGGGTGGATGACCTGGATGTGGGCGATGTGGTGGCGGTTGTCGTTGCGGCCGTTGACGGCGATCGCGTGCTCCACCGCGTCGAGCGCCTCGCGCACGGCGCGGTCGCCGATCGCGTGGAAGTGGAGCTGGAACCCGGCGGCGTCGAGCTGCGCGGCGGCCGGGAGCAGGACGTCGGCCGGCACGAAGGAGATGCCCGAGTTGTCGGTGTGGTGGCCGTGGCCGTCGCAGTAGGGCTCGATCATCGCGGCGGTGTAGTTCTCGGCCACCCCGTCCTGCATGATCTTGATGCTCGTGGGCCGGAACCGGTCGGTCATCAGCCGCTCGCGCCGCTCCAGCAGCTCGGGGACCTGCTCGGGCCCGCGACGACGGTCCCACCACAGTGCGCCCACGACCCGCGCGGTCAGCGAGCCGTCGCCGGCGGCCCGGACATAGGCCGTCGAAGGGTCGCCGCCGTCACCGACGTCGCCGATGATCGCGTCCTGCCACGCCGTGATGCCGAAGGCGTGCAGCCTCGACTGGGCGAGCAACAGCCCGTCATAGAGCTCCTGGTCGGTCGTCGCGGGCAGCAGCTTGGCGACCAGCGTCATCGCGCCCTCGTGGAGGGTGCCCGTCGGGCGCCCGTCGGCGTCGCGCTCGATGCGGCCGTCAGCGGGGTCGGGCGTGTGCTCGTCGATCCCTGCGAGTCGCAGCGCCGCCGAGCTGACCCACGCGCCGTGGCCGTCGCGGTTGGGGAGGTAGGCCGGCCGGTCGCCGACCACCTCGTCGAGCGCGGCCGCGGTCGGCGTACCGCCGGGGAACGCCGGCATCGACCAGCCGCCGCCGAGCAGCCACGGCAGGTCGGGGTTGGCGCGGGCGTAGTCGCCGATCCGCTCGAGATAGGCGGGCGCGGTGATCAGGTCGGACAGGTCACAGCGCAGCAGGTCGACCCCGGCCCACGCCGGGTGGACGTGAGCGTCCTGGAAGCCCGGGACGAGCATCCGGCCGGCGAGGTCGACCCGGTCGGTGGCCGGGCCGGCCAGCGCGAGGACCTCGTCGTGGCCGACGGCGATGATCCGGCCGTCGCGGACCGCGACCGCCGTTGGGCGATGCCGCACGGCGCGCGAGGTGAAGACCGGGCCTCCGGCGAGGATCAGGTCGGCAGGTCCAGTCATGGCGTCAGCCACCTCCCATGGTGCGTGCGATGTCGGCGGCGGAGTCCCCGGAACGGCGTAGGACCACCGCCACCAAGGCGAGGGCGAACAGGGTCAGGATCAGCATGATCGTGGACATCGCCGCGATCTCGGGGCGCAGCCCGGACCGCAGCGAGCTCAGCACATAGACCGGCCACGGGGTGGAGCCGGAGACCTGGACGAAGGCGGAGACGATCGTGTTGTCGAGGCTCAGCGTGAACGACAGCAAGAAGCCCGACAGCACTGCAGGCATCGCCAGCGGCACGGTGATCTTGCGGAAGGTCCGGTGGGCGACGGCATAGAGGTCGGCCGAGGCCTCCTCGAGGCTCTCGTCGATCCCGACCAGCCGGGCGCGGACGATATAGCTCACGACGGCGGTCGAGAACAGCGAGTGGCCGATGACCAGGCGCACCAAGCCGTTGTTGAAGACCGCGACGCCCGCGTCGGTGCCGAGGTAGACGAACCACGGCAGCAGCGAGACGGCGTCCACGATCTCGGGGGTCACCGACACGAGCAGCAGCAGCACCATGAAGACATAGGCCCACCGCCCCGGCCTGCGGGCCATCGCGACGCCGGCGAGCGTGCCGAGGATGGTGGCGACGATGCCGGACAGGACGGCGACCTGCAGCGACACCTTGACCGCGCTGACGATCGCGGGCCGGTCGAGCAGGCCGGTGTAGGAGCCGAAGCCGAAGTGGTCCCAGGCGATCAGCAGCCGGCCCTCGTTGAACGAGTAGATGACGACCACGACGATCGGCGCGAACAGGAAGACGAGCACGAGCAGCCCCCACAGCGCCAGCAGCCGGTCGGTCCACGACCGTGGTTGCGGGTTGCGGGGCGGCGGGCCGGCCTCGGTCGAGCCGGAGACCGGGGGCACGACGGTGGGCGCCGTCATGCGGCCTCCTCCAGCACGAGTCGGGAGCGGGCCTTGAACGGCAGTGACACCAGCCAGAGCGCCAGCCCGATGGTGACCACGGTCGCCGCGATGACCAGGATCAAGATGACCGCCATCGCCGAGCCGAGCGCCCAGTTCTGGGCGGTCTGGAACTGGCTGGCGACAAGCTGGCCGACCATGTTGCCCTTGGCCCCGCCGAGCACGGTCGCGGTGACGTAGTCACCCATGAGCGGGATGAACACCAGCACGGTGCCCGCGATGATGCCCGGCCGAGCCAGCGGCAGGGTGACCTGGGTGAAGGTGCGCCAGCGGTCGGCGCCGAGGTCCTTGCTCGCCTCGCGCATGGACACACCGACCCGGTCGAAGGCGACATAGAGCGGCAGGATCATCAAGGGCAGGTAGTTGTAGACGACGCCGATGAGCACCGCCGAGCGGGTGTTGAGGATCGCGAACGGCCCGCTGGTCACGTGGAGCTTCTGGAACAGCTCGGAGGCCCAGCCGTTGGGGGCGAGGATCACCTGCCAGCCGATCGTGCGGATCAGGAAGTTGGTCCAGTAGGGGACCATCACCAGGGCCAGCAGCAGGCCTTTGCGCTCCGGCGGCGCCTTGACGGCCATCCAGTAGGCCGTCGGCAGGCCGATCACCAGGCACAGGAGCGTGCCGAGCACCCCGACGCGCAGGGTGTTCTCGAAGGTGGTGAAGAACGTCGGCGAGAACGCCTCGCGGTAGCGGTCCAGTGAGAGGACGTCGTTGGCGTGGGTCCCGAAGATGCCCGGCTTGTAGCCGAAGCTGAACCACACGATCGTGCCGAGCGGCACGATGAAGAACGCGATCAGCCAGCCCCAGGCGGGCAGCGCGAGCGCGAATCCGGGCAGCCGCCGACGCCGTCGCGACGTCGGCGGCGGGGCGTCCGGTGCCCGGGCGGTGTCAGGCACCCGCCGCCGCCTTGGTCTTGTTCCAGATGTCGACGCGGCGCTGCTGGGCGTCGTTGACCTCGCCGGTCTTCATCGTGTCGAGCTGCTCGGGGCTGAAGAAGACCAGGTCGAGCATCGGCAGGTCGGCGCCGCGGGCCGCCTGCTCGATGTCCTTGGCCCCGGTGTGATAGCCGATGTAGGCCACGTTGGTGAGCTGGTTGTCCGGAGTCAGCACGAAGTTGATGAACGCGTGGGCGGCCTCGGGGTGGGGCGCCCCGGCGGCGATGGCCCAGTTGTCCATCCAGAGCTCGGTCTGCGGCGCCCCGAGCACCCACTGCCACTTGTCGGGCTCCTTGCTGTTGAGGATGCCGATGCGGGCATCGCCGTTCCAGCACTGCATCAGCACCTGGGAGCTCTGCGGGATGGCCTGGCCACCGGGGTAGGAGTCGAACGCCGAGATGTGCGGCGCCAGGTTGTCGACCAGGAAGCTCTCGCAGTCGGCCATGTCGCCCTCGTCGGTGGTGTTCCAGTCGATGCCGTTGGCCCAGAAATAGATGCCACACACGTCGCCCGGGTCGTCGAGCACCGAGGTCTTGCCGCTGGCCTCGTTGGCGGCGGCGTCGAGGAAGTCCGACCAGGTGGTCAGCTCCCGTGTGATGACGGTCTTGTCATAGACGAAGCCGGTGGTGCCCCAGGCCTTGCAGATGGAGTAGTTGTTGTCGGGGTCCCATGCCTCGCCGAGGAAGGCGGGGTCCATGTGCTCGAGGTTGGGGATCAGGTCCTTGTTGATCGGCGCCAGCAGGCCGTTCTCGACCATCTGGGGGATGAACTGCCCGGTGGGGACGACGATGTCATAGCCGGAGGTGCCCTTGGCGGCGACGAGCTTGGCGATCATCTCCTCGTTGGACCCGAAGGAGTCGGTCGTGATCGTGGGGCCGAGCTGCTTGCTGAAGGCCTTGAGGATCGACGGGTCGTCGTAGTCACCCCACGAGTACATCGTCAGGGCGTCCTCGATCGGTCCGCCGGTGGCCACCTGGGACGGCGTGCCGGTGACCGACGGCTTGCTCGTGCCACCCCCGCCGCCACAGCTGGCGAGCAGCCCGGCGCCACCGGCGGCGGCGATCAGGCTCAGGAAGCGGCGCCGGTCGATCTCACGGCGGACCCGCGGGACCACGGACTCGTGGGCCAGGATGCGCAGCGGGCGGTCGGGAGTGGTCATGCGGGTTCCTCTTCTCGTCGGGCAGGTCGGTCAGCGGGTCGGGGTCTCTGACGGAGGAGCGCCGTCGTCGGGGAAGACGTGGACGTGGTCGGCGCTCCACCAGCACCACGCCGTGTCGCCGGTGGCGAGGTCGGGCGACGACGGGGTCGGCCGGCGCACCAGCAGCGGTCGCTCCCGGCCGAGGTCGACGAGGAACTGCCGGGTCTCCCCTTGGTGGGCGACGCCGACGATGGTGCCGGTCACCACGTTGTCGGTGGTCCCGGCCGGCGCCGCGGCGGCGATGTCGACGAACTCCGGGCGTACGGCGACGCGCACGGCGGCGCCCGGGGCCGCGTCGTAGGGGCCCCGGGTGGTTCGGACCGGCCCGACCTCGGAGTGGACGGCACCGCGCTCGCGCGCCGTACCGCCGATGAAGTTCTGCTGGCCGACGAACCCGGCGACATAGGCCGAGGCGGGGGAGGAATAGATCGTGTCGGCGTCGGCGAGCTGCTCGATGCGGCCGTCGCGCATGACCGCGATCCGGTCGCTCATCCACAGCGCCTCGCTCTGGTCGTGGGTGACGAAGACGAAGCTGATGCCGA
>JAGQUE010000294.1 GCA_020438665.1 Nocardioidaceae bacterium
GGTCGGCCTCGTCGAGCACGGTCACCTCGACGCCGCCGAGGTCGCAGGCACGCTGGCCGATCAGGTCCTCGAGCCGTCCCGGCGTGGCGACCAGGATGTCGACGCCGTTGCGGAGCGCCTGGACCTGGGGCCCCTGGCCGACCCCGCCGAAGACGGTGCGGGTGCGCAGGCTCGCCGCGGTCGCCAGCGGCGCGAGCGCGGCGTGGATCTGGGTCACCAGCTCACGGGTCGGCGCGAGGATCAGCGCCCGGGGGCGCTTCGGCGTACGGCGTCCGCCGGAGGCGGTCAGTCGGGCGACGACCGGGAGCAGGAAGGCATAGGTCTTGCCGGAGCCGGTGCGCCCGCGGCCGAGCACGTCGCGGCCGGCGAGGGAGTCGGGCAGCGTCGCTGCCTGGATGGGAGTGGGAACGGTGATGCCCTGGGAGTCCAGGACGGTGGACAGGCGGGCAGGAACACCGAGATCGGTGAAGGAAGACAAGGGATATCGCTCACTGTGGGTTTGTCTCACCACAGCCATGACGAGGGTTCTCGTCAGTTTGGGTGGCTCGGCGCGGAGCCCCTGGGGGCTGCAACACACCATCGGGACCGAGGTAAGACTGGGCGGTCCAGGTGAGACCAGCCTAGGTGACACCTGGTGATCTCGGTGAATCCTCGGCTGTCGCCGGTGGTCCCGCGCTGTTGTGGTCTGCCCCAAACCCGCATCATTCGGGACCCGCGGCCGTGCGGCGTGCGTTCAAGCGCTGGGGTGAGCGAGCTCGGCGACGAGCACGGTCACCATGCTGCACGCGACGCGGTTGAGCGGTCGCTCGAGAACCTCGCGACCGATCTAGCCGGGCAGGGCCTTGGTGACGGAGGTCAGCTCGACCCGTACGACAGGGCTCGCGCACACCGGACAGCGCACCGCATGGCGGGCGCGCGGGTCAGCGATCTGATGTCGATGCCGGAAGAAGTAGTCACAGTCGTGACCGCGCCCGTCCTCGACGTGGAACACGTCATAGTCGAGCGCCCAGGCGTGGGTGCAGTTCTGACAGGTGAAGGAGAACTGCTCGACGAGCTCTTCGCGGTGGATCATGCCATCGTCTGCCTCATCCGGATCGGGACCAGGACGAGGCTCTGAGGTCTCGCCCGGGTCACGGCTGACCAGCCGCGGACGCGCCTGGCTGCGCTCGTCGTACCCAGCCAACGGCCCAGACATGCGTCCCTCGGCCGTCGGTGGCGGCCGACCAGGCGTCCGGGACCCGATCAGGCGAGCTAGCCGGCCGCTACCGTCTGCTGATAGAGGGCGAGCCGAGGACCTTCTTCGAGGAGCCGATAGATGCTGGTCATCACGCCCACGAACGGCTGCTGGCCGTCCCGGACGGCCGCCGCTGCATAGCTCAGCGCGGCCGCCCGCTCGCCGAGGTCGACCAGCCGTGGATCGCTGATGCGATAGCTGTCCCACGGCGGCGCATCGGCCAGGGAGGTCACCACCTGGTCGCGGTCGAGCACCAGTCCGTTGGCCAGCACCATCAGCCCGTCGGCGGTCATCAGGTCACCATAGAACCCTGCCCCGCGGCCCGAGCAGAGCGCGGCCCAGCCGTCGTGTTCGAGGGCGAGGAGTCCATCCATCGTCATCGGCGTCATGCTGATCCACCGTAGACCGGGGCACCACGATCAGGTCCGCGCGAGCCCGGCAACGGCCGGAGGGGGCCGGACGACGGCCCGCTAGCGCGGGTGGAACCGGACATAGAAGGCACCGAACACCAGCACGATGCCCACGTTGACCGCCAGCCGCTCCCAGAGATGTCCCCTGAACCAGAGCAGGTCGACGCCGACCACCACGGCGATCAGGGCTACGACATAGAGAGCCACACCGAACTGACGTTGCACGACTCCTCACTACCGCGGAACCCTGTGTACGACAACCGGCGTCGACACGCCGGTGCCGGACGTCGTCCGGGCTCAGCCGACGATCTTCCAGTAGGAGTCCTTCCGACGGATGCGCCCATCGACCGCCAGGTCGAACAGGTCACAGCCGCGCACCGTCACCCGCGTGCCGTCCGCGCTCGTTCCGGTGAGCAGCCAGCGCGACACGGCGTGGTCACCGCAGAGCCAGTGTTCGTCATCGGCGTAGTGGACGTCGGGGAGCCCCTCGAACCGCTGCGCGAGGCCCGCACGCACGGCGTCGCGGCCCTCAAAACGCGTCCCCCAGGGCTCAGGACCGCGCGGCATCTCCAGCACGCAGTCATCGGAGAAGAAGGTCATCACCAGGCCGAGGTCGTGGGCGTTGAACGCGTCGAGCAGGTCGGTGAGCAGCTGCGTTCCTGTCATCTGTCGGATCCTGCCACCGCCAGGTGCCGCGCGACAGGCTCGCACGGTGGCCTGCCGGCGACCCCTCAGCTCCCGGGCGATCGGGTGGCCCAGACGAGTGGCCTGGACCACCCGACCCGGTCAGCCGAGTATCTCGGTGACGACACCGGCGGCGACGGTGCGGCCGCCCTCGCGCAGGGCGACGCCGAGACCGACCTCGAGCGCGACCGGCTTGTCGAGGGTGACCGTCACCTCCAGGTCGTCGCCGGGCATGACCTGCGATCGTCCGCCCAGGTCGAGCGAGCCCGACACGTCCGTCGTCCGCAGGAAGAACTGCGGACGGTAGTCGGACGTGAACGGCGTCGACCGGCCCCCCTCGGCGGCGGTCAGGACGTGCAGCCGCGCCGTGAAGCGCGTGTGGGCGGCCACCGATCCGGCCGCGACCAGCACCTGCCCGCGGCGTACGTCGTCACGACGCACGCCGCGCAGCAGCACGGCCGCGTTGTCGCCGGCCTCGACGGTGTCGAGCGTCTTGCCGAACGTCTCGAGCCCGGTGGTCACGGCACTGATGCTGGGCACGAGACCGACCGCCTCGACGGTGTCGCCGAGGATGAGTCGACCGCGCTCCACCGCACCGGTCACGACGGTGCCGCGACCCGAGATGGTGAGCACGTTCTCGATCGGCATCAAGAACGGCTCGTCCAGGTCGCGCACCGGCACGGGCACGTAGTCGTCGACGGCCGCCAGCAGACGGCGTACCGACTCCGTCCACTGCGGGTCGCCATCGAGCGCCCTCAGCGCGGACACCGGGACGACCGGCACCTCGTCGCCGGGGAACCCGTGGAGCGTGAGCAGCTCGCGCAGCTCGAGCTCGACCAGGTCGAGCAGCTCGGGGTCCTCGACGGCGTCGGCCTTGTTGAGGGCGACCACGAGGTGGGGCACGCCCACACGCCGGGCGAGCAGCACGTGCTCACGCGTCTGCGGCATCGCCCCGTCGGCGGCCGACACGACCAGGATCGCGGCGTCCACCTGGGCGGCGCCGGTGATCATGTTC
>JAGQUE010000295.1 GCA_020438665.1 Nocardioidaceae bacterium
TGGCGATGACGGCCTCGGGTGCCCCCTTGGCGCGCAGGTCGTCCTTGAACCGAGCGACGGCCTCCTCGAACGACGGCGCGTCGGGGTCCTCACACACGAACTCACCGGTGAACGGCGTCGGTCCCGTGTGCGTGCGGTCGGAGTCGCCAGCTGGCCGGCCGTCGTTGCGGACGTTGCCGAACCGCCACGTGTGGGCATCGACGGGGAACTGCGCGGCCGCTTCCTCGGCCCGGACCTGGAACTGCGCGTAGGACTCCTCGTAGAGCTCCTCGAGCCAGTCCAGATCAGGGTCGGTTGTCAGCACGATCCGCAACGGCTCGGTGCGGTAGCGCAGGAGGTTCTCCTCCTCCTCGCCGATCTGCGAGGCGAGCAGGTCCCGCACACGGGAGGCCTCCCAGGAGCCGGGACGTCCCTGCAGGGCAGTCTCGATGCCACCGACATTGGCCGCTGCTCCGGCCAGGGCCAGGCAGACGAACTCAGCCCAGTCCGCCGGCTCGGTCTCGGTGGGGTGGACCGCGTAGCCGCGGCCGGTCGCGGCGGGCTGGTAGACCGCGCGTCGCAGCCGTGCCGCCTCGGTCAGGACGCGGACCGCGTCGGCGAAGACGTCCTCATAGGGCCGCTGCACACCTTGGGCGGCCGACCGGTACGCCGATGAGGGAATGGTGTGGACCGTGCCGTAGGCGATCGGGTTGCGCGACTTGTTGGGCAACGGGTCCGGTTGGCCGATCAGGGGATGCTGCAGCAGGGGAACGCCGCTGATCGCGACGCGGTCCTCATGGAAGGCGACTCCGTCGACGGAACCGACACCCACCACGCGGTCCTCATGGACCAGCAGCGCGAGATCGGCAGCCGCGACGTTGGGGAGCTTCGCCTTCCACACGCCGCGGCCGCGTTCCCACAGCTCGTAGCCGCTGACACCGTCGGCGAAGCCGATCCGCTGCCTGCCGAGCGGATCGGGCTGGAGTGCCGGACGGTCCGCACCGAGCCGGATCCGAACGGCCGCCACCTCCCGCGGCTGCCCGACGCTCGGCGACTGATGGGAACTGTCGGTCATAGCCCCAGTGTGCCCCTGACTTTCTAACTAGTCAACTAGTTACGAAGTACTGTCAGAAGAGGTGTCCCTGAACGGCAGGTCGCTGCTTCCCACTGGCTGCGAACTCCTTCGGAGAGACGACGAAGATCCAGCCCTCGGACTCGAGGACCTCGAGCCAAGCGCGCACCCCCTCGAACTCGGCCGATGACCATCGGCCCGCGGCCCTCGTCCCGGTCCGAGCTACCGCCCGGGTGATGTCGCTCCAAGTGAAGACAGCCCAGTTCGGCCTTCCCTCAACGCAGCTGGCGAAGATGGCTGCCTTCCACGCCTCGGGCACCCCGAACGCGTCGGCTCCAGCCGCGGCCTTGCTCGACTCGCGACCTGCCCGCTCGCCCTCATACCGGGGGAGGGGCTGCTTGCGGCGCCAGTCGAAGCCCGGCCCGCGGAGCGGAGGCTGAGCCGCCCGCTGCGCGGCCAGCTCGCGGGCCGTCGCGTCGTGCCGAAGATCGGCTGGTGTGCCGATGAACCGATTCGCCGTGGCCGTCTCATGCCAGCACTCCGTGAGTGGAGCGATCGAGATCCGGGCAGTCGTGTGCTCGCCGGCGTAGCGCGCGTCGACGCTGGCATGGTCGCCCAGCGTCCCGATCTCGCGCGTCGATGGGTTGACCACCAGCACCCGTGCCCCGTCCTCGACCAGGACAGCAGTGAACCGGGGAAGCTGCACCCGTCCGGACTCGTCCGGCCACGCCTGTACGCGCGAATGACCAAGCAGCCACAGGCAGTCAACTCCCGCCGACTCATAGTCCGCGCGCTTGGCGAGCGCTGCCTCGATCGTGAACGACTTGTACTCGACCTCGACCGCCAGCGGGCGGCCGTCGAGAGGCTCTACCAGCACGTCCGCGCGTCGATCGGTACCCGCCACCGCGGACTCGACCTGGACCCTGGCGACGGCCGCGTTCCGACGGAACCAGTCTGCGATCATGAACTTCGCCTCGACATGATGCAGCGACTCAGGGCCGCCCGGATGCGTCGTGTCCGTCAGGTGCCGAAAGTGATGCCGCTTCTCTCCGCCGACCGTCGTGATCGCGCCGACGCAGTCGGGGTAGGGGCAGCGTAGGTCGGAGCGGGTCCTCGGCCGCATCGGCCGCGCGTCACCGTCTTCGAGGTAGACCGACTCGCCCGTGACGCGATCCAGCGCCCACACCTGGCGCGGGTCGTCGTCGAGGAACGCATGGAGGTCCACGCGCGGATCATGCAGGAGACCTCCGACAGTTCCTGCCCGGTCGGACGCCGCGACGGTCGCCGTCCTGCTATGGCGCCAGCCACTCCCGCATCGCCTGGATCCAGGCCGTGGGCTTGCGCGCAGACGACTTGGGAAGCACCACGCTGCGTGATTTCACCGCCCGCAAGGTCTCAGCCGAGTAGTACTTCCGGCACTCGGGCCCGATGCCCACCGCCACGCTCGCCGGATCCGACAGCGGCTGCCCACACCGCTCGCACGTCCGGACAGCGACACCCCGCGACGTCGCCCGGGTGACCAGCCGGCGAACCGTCTGCTCACCGAGAATGCGCCGTTCGAGCTCGGCCGGCGTGCACGCCACCTTCTCCAGCCGGGCGCTCTCGCTCGACCTGCCCCAAACGCTTGCCAACACGGCCTGCACGCGCTGCGCAGCGTCGTCTGCGGACCGCTCGCGGAACACGAGCACCGGCGGATGAGCATCAGGGGCTTCGGCCGCCCGGACCAGCGGCAGCTTAGAGCCGGCGCCGAGCGACCAGGCTCCCTCCTGTGAGGCAGCCCGCCACTCCTCTGCATCCGTCGTGGCCCAGGCGATCCAGATCTCATCGCCCCGATCACCGCGGACGAAGTCGCACCGCAAGACTCGCACGCCCTCGCCCTCCGGTGCGGTGACCACCAGCCGCTCGGTGTCGGTCTCGGTCAGGATGAACCGGACGTCATCGACCAACGTGGCCGCCGGCCGAGGCTTGCCCGCCGTGGTGGCCCGTGCCCGCTCGGCACTGCCGGCCAGGACCACCTTCGAACCCGACAACTCGAACCGCGGGTCCTTCATCAGGGCTGTCTGCACCTCGTCAGCAGACGTGGAGTGCGCGCGCGCGAGAACCTTGCCGAGGTCCTCCACGTCGACCTCGCGATAGCGGAGGAGAAGGACCAGGGCATCGTCGCCGATCACCTTGTGCAACAGCCGAGTCCGAGCCGCCTGATTCGCGATACGACGCGCGCTGGCTGCCTTCCGCTGCGCCATCACGCCACCCCCGGGTGTGTCCGGTTGGACATCACTCGTCCGTGTCGTCGACGACGCCCCGATCGCCGCCACCGCGCCTGCGGGTCCGCTGCGCGATCTCTCCCGAGAGCCTGGTCGTGGCCGATCGCGCCCGGTCGCGGGAATCGACGCCGAACCTCTTGGCGGCCTCGACGCGGTCAGCACCCGCATCGAGTGCCCGGTCGCGGACCGACGCTGCGGCCTCGGCCCAGCGCCGTGCCTCCACTGTTTGACGGCCGGACTCGATGCCGAGCAGACCCTGGAAGTCCACCACCGCTGTCCCGACCTGGTTGCGCGAGTGGACCACCGCGCGGGACTTCGACGGATGGGCGAGCACCTTCGTGTTGGCGAGCGTTGCTGCTGCGTCCAGGCGGGCCATCAGCTGCTCAGTGCTCTTGGAGATGGTGGCCAGCCGCGCCCCACGAGCGGCTTTCAGTCCGACCCGGTGGCCGTCAAGGTCCTCTGGAGCGGTCTCCAGGACGCGATCGAGTTCGAGCACCGCGATCGCGTCTTGAAGCTGGAAGCACCGGGCCAGGACGACGAGCCACTCGCGCGCCGTGGACTCGGCTGCCTTCGCCGCCGTCGCGAGGTCGCCGACCTTCGACTTGTTCTCGAGCTTCTCGGCCAGCGCGTCGAGCTGCAGCAGCGCGTACGCCTGAGTGTCCGCGATCGTCCCGGATGTGTCTTGTACCTTCGACCAGGACACCTCGTTGACCCTGCCGACGTGGCTCCTGATTGCCATGGCCTCATCGATCTGGAGGCCGATCCCGATCATCTGCGCCAGCACCGTGTCCTTCTGGGCGCGGAGCACGTCGTCGAGCTTCTCGTCAATGGTGGCGAGGTAGTCGGTGATCTCGTCCATCGCCTGCTGCATCGCCAGCTGCGCCATCAACCCAGCCGCACCCGCCAGCATCGCCGGGTTGGCCGCTGCCGCGCCCGGCCCCTTGGCGATCTGCAGCCACGACTTGATGTCACCCGGCTTGCCCACCATCGCGTGGCTCACGCCCGGAGTCTTGCTCTCCATCAGGCCGTACTTCTTGACCATCTGGGCCGACTCCTCGGTCAGCTTCACCCATCGCCCCGAGTTCGTGGCGATCTCCGAGCCGGCCTGGGCAGCCCCAGACCCAGCCGCGAGAACCTTGCGAGCCTTGGGGAGTTCGAGGTCCTTCGACGGCAGACCCTCGGTGGCGAGGAACCGTTCGACAGCGGCGGCGTCCCCAATCACCGCCACGCCAGCGCCGTCACTGATCAGCTGAATTTCGTCGTCCATCGTCCATTTCCTGAAGCCGAGGCAGGAAGCCACTCGTCGCGGATCGGCGCCCGCTCGATGCTATCGGCGGGGCTGCGGGCTCGTCCGGTGAATCGAGGGGCCCCGCACCTGGGATCGCGCGCCTCGCCAACTGGCTGGAACCTACGCCGGTGGCCCGACAGTTCGTGCCGTGCCGTACCGACGAGACGCTCAGTCCTGCCCCGGATAGGACACGCCGAAGTGGACGGCGATCGCCTCGGTGGTCTCGCACCCCCACGAGTGCCGGTCGTCCATCGGCTCCGGTTCATCGTCGACCGCGTCACACGGGCCGGATCCGCCCCCGCAGTCGCGGTGCAATGCCAGCAGCTTCCGGGCCAGGGGGTCATCGATCGCGTTGAGCCGCCGCATCGCGTCGATCCAGCGCGCGGTCGGAGTCGGCCGATCGTCGACCTCGCGCACGACATCCGTGCGCTCGGCCGCGCTCGCCTCCTCGTCGTACACGAAGCGGTCCACGCGCGGGAACGCTACGCCCTCCCCAGCCGTCAGCGCCGGTGATCAGGCGGAGCGGGGGAGGAGCGCGGGGGGTCATGCCTCGTTGTGCTCGACCCGGATCGCGATGACTTGCCAACCATCGGGGACCCGACGCCGCGCTGCCTCGCGGGCCTGGCCGTAGTCGGTGTCCTCGACGACAAGCTCGTCTCGGGCGAGGGCGTAGCCGCCCTTGTGGTCGGGTGGGGTCTCTTGAACGGTGGCGTATAGGGTGAGGCCGCGGGCGGCAGCCTGATTCACGTGTTCGACTCCTGGCCTGCCATGCTGCGCAGCAACTTGATGTCGCGCCGGAATGCCCCTGGAAGTCCGGCGCTCTCGTCCGGGTCGGCCTGGTACCCGACCAACCCGCCCTCCACGAGGTCCGCGGCGGTCTCCAGCATGCGCGCCACCCGGAGCAGAAGCGCGGGGGGCATCTGGACCGACGGCTCTTCATAGAAGCCGACGGTGGCCACCTGGGCGTTGAGCAGAAGGCCGAAGCTGCTCTGCGCATGAGCTACCTGTGCAACCCGGTCGCGAGTGTGATCGACGTCGTCGCGCTCCACGAGGAAGATCCGAACGACCTCGCCGAGGCCGGCAAATATCGTGCCGGCGAACCTGACGGGCACGGCGGCGGTTCGCGGTGCGTTCATGAGGTCGGCGCCGGGCGTCTCGTCGACGAAGCCAAAGACAATCGTTCTGGCCAGGCCCGCGAGCGCCTCGTCAGTGAGGTAGCGCCGGGCGGTAGCTTCGGTGACGCGCATGTGCTCGGCGACGTAGGTAACGCGTTCGTCCAGCACCTCGCCGGCGGCGGCCCGTGACATCGTCATGCCGAGCGCGGAGACGGCCTCGAGAAGTTCGTCGATGCGCTTGTCGCGCCAGGATCGTGAGGGCACGCGGGTCACCCGGTCGTGGCCGCGCTCGGGTTAGTCATCACCCGAGATTCTGCCATCCGGTTGGGAGGGGACTGCCTGACGCGGGGGCAGTGCCGTTCAGCGCCCCGTCGGCCGGCTTGCACCGGGGCATCAGAACGGCCGTCCGTACATGCCCGAATAGTGCGGCGGGAGTCGGTGTCAGCTCGTCGAACTCCGCATCCGAAAATCGGGTCGGCATGGCGAAGGTCGGGCTAGCCAGGACCCCGATCCCTTGGGAAGACGGTCAAATCCTGGACTTGTTTGAGGAAAGGCCAGCCTGCGCCCGCCCGGGATGCAAGTGTGGGTCCGACCATTGAGCTGCGCTCGCCTGCCCGGCTGGCGACCAGTCATAGAAAGTGAGATCCTGATGGCCTGCAGCTGCCAGTGCGCTTGGTGCAAGGAAGCCCGCGTCAACAACTTCTCGAACCACAACTGCTCGCAACGCCCGACCTGTCCGGACACAAAGTAGCCACCTGCCAGCGGCTGCGATCAAGGAGGACGGCTGCGGTGGGATTGTTCGGCAACAAGCAGGCCAAGAATCAGGACGTAGATGCGCTCCGACGTGCACTGATCGACATCGGCGCGCTTCTGCGCTCACAGCAGCCGGGAACCAACCAGTTCGAGTCTGTCCTCCAGAATGCCAAGGTCGAGGCCGCCAACGCGGCCACTCGTGCCCGTGCCGCCGGGGCTGGCGGGGCAGTCGAGGTAGTCATTCAGGATCTTCGGCAGAACACGTTGGCCGGTGACGCGCGGGCTGTCTTCGATGGTGTGCTGGACGGGCTGGTCGAGCACCGCCGCTGACTGTCACCTCCCCAGTGCGAGGCGGCCCGCCGACGCCGGCGCACCCGGCCCCGGCAGGTGCAGGTTCGACGTCGCTTCAGTTGGGATCGACGGGGCCGCGGAGGCCTGCTCGCTGGACGACTCGCTGGATCGCGAGGTCGCGGCTCCTCGGACGCGCCACATACCGGATTTCGCGCAGTCCTTGGTCCTGCGCGGCAGACTCGAAGATGAAGTGGCCGAACCCTAGTAGGCGGCCATGCAGCGGCCGTGTGAGCGATATGTCGAGGATCCGCGTCAACGGCATCGTCGCCACATGTTGAGTAAGTACGCCGTTGACCCGGAACACTCGCATATTGGTGACGACGAACCTGTCGCGGCTCTCTCGCAGCCAAAGCCAGACCGCGCGCAGCACCAGCGCGGCGGCGGCTATGAGTGGTAGCCACGCGAAATTCATTGGCACGAAGACGGCTGCCACGAGGGCGGCGAGTGCCGCGACAGCGCAGGTGCAAGCGCGAAGATACGCAAACCAGTGTCGGGTGATCTCATCGACGACTACTTCCCCCTCGTCACGAAGCAGGTGCCGGTCGATGCGCGGGTCGCGGATCCTGCGGACGAAGCCGCGCGATGGGCGTTTCACCTGGCTACACAGTTTGCGTCGCCGTGCACGCGGACGTGCCCGATCACTCGAACAAGGCCGGATCCGTTCGCCGACCTTCGCTGAAGGCAGCTTGGTGCTCTTCGGGAGCCACTTGCGAGGTCGCAAACAGGAACGAACCGTCGGGGGAGACGACTACCGCCGACCCGCCACGAGCAGGCTGGTAGATGTAGTAGGCGTCGAGAGCCTCCAGGTACTCCACGTTCTGCTTGGCGTCGAACGTAGTTTGGCCGAGGTAACGTCCTGCCACCTCGATCGCCTTGGCGCGGCGTTCGTCGTTCTTTTCGGTCACTTTCGAACAACTCCTTTGCTCATAGCCCAGCGTCCCAGTTCGTGACGGGATACCTCGGTGAGCCATACTCAGGTGGCCAACCACTGATGGTGCCTGACTGGCCATCGATAGCGACCACCCGGTTTCCGTCGTAGTATGCGTTGAACCAGTGTCCCGACGACCCTTTACGATCGATTCCGATGACGGCATGGGACCCAGGACCTGCAGCGATCAGCGCAGCCTCGATGTCAGCTGGTGACATGGGAACCTGCCGCTTGCCGGTCGCTGCTTCCATCTCCGAGATCGAAAGGGTTCCAAGCCCCGCCGGCCCGCTTGGCCCACCCTGGAGACGGTCGTACACAGCACGCGCACAATTCCCGCAGTTGACTGATCGAGGGTCGTAGGGGTCGCCTGTGTAACCGGGGTTGATCTCGCCGAGCCAACCCTCGATCTCACTGAGGGAGGGAACTTGTTGCGCCGTCGGTGCCTCGCTAGCGGCCTGGTCGGCGCTGGGCGTCCCTCCGGCCCCACCATTGCCCCCGACGGTGCGCTGGACGAAGGCTTGGCCCTCGCTGCTTGCAGCAGTGAGCGCTTGGGCGGCGCGACCGCAGTGCTGGGCAGCTGCACTGAGTGCGGCAGAGGTCCTGGCCAGGGCAGCGGCGCCCTCGCCGTCCGCGGAGCGCGCTGTAGCGGCTGCGTTCGCTGCCGCGCGATTGTAGGCTTGGCTCTTTGCGTGAAGCTCGTGGGCCATTCTCACGATGTCGCCATTGATCGAGCTGAGGTTCTCGCACAGCGCCTCGAGGTCGGACATAGCTCGCCTTAGTAGTTCTTGCCGTGGGTCGGACATAGCCAGCCGTGGCGGTTGCATGCTGAGTTGCACTGGGTCAGCCAACTGCCGCCGGTTCCCTTGCACACCTCACACCGGTCCATCCGCACCTTCTTCTTGCAACGCGGGCACCAGACGTCCTTCGTGACCGCCATGTGTGGATCTCCTTCGCAGGACTCGATTGGGTGCTGGGTCGAGCGTCGACAGGAACCTGGGCCCTCTAGGCGCGACTATGCGCGGCTGATCGATGTGACGGTAAGACCGCATTCGGATGCGACGCTGTGGATCTCTTGCTCGATCAGTTCGAGCAGTTCCTCATCACCTACCGCGTGACAGTTGACGAGAGAGACCTCGACGGTGCTGGCACCGGTCGAACCGATTCGCGTGAAGTGGTCGGCGGTCTCGGGCATCGGCCCATCAGTGGCTGACACCTCGACACACGCGCCCCCGCTGGCCGCCACGTGTGGCGTAGCCGAGCTCACGGGCTTCACCCCGTCGCTGGATGTTCGGCTGCGGTTCGAGAAGATCCCCATTTGCTGTGACGCGATCAGAGCGACGCGGCGTAGGAGCTGGCTGCGGCGGCTGCCTGCTGGAGCGCTGCGATCGCGGCGTCGACCTGCTTCTCCGCTGCTTGTAGCGTCTGAATCATCTTCTGGTCGACCTGCTGTGCGCTGCCGCCGATCGTCGCGGAGACCTGGCCGACGGACTGCGAGAACTTGCTCTTGAATCCGCTCAGTCCCTGGGCGGTGGTCTTGGCGTCGTTGCCGATGGAGTTGATCTGCTGCTTGAGTTGGGCGAGTTGGGACATGGTGGTTCGGTTCTCCTTCTTAGAGGGCTATTACGAGGATCACGATGAGCAGGAGGAGTGCGAGCGCTGCGACAGCCGCAATGCGGATCATGCGGTTGCGGAGTTCTGCGGCTGCGGCCGCTCGTTGTGCGGCTTCGCGGGCGAGGCGTTCGCGCTCTGAGGCGTCGCGGGCCTTGCGTTCGTTCTCAGCCTCTTGCCGCTGAATGTGGTCCTGGACCGCTTGACGCAGTTGATTGACAGCCTGGGCTAGTGCCGCTTGCGCCTTCGAGACGTCGTCGCGGGTTGCCGTCGCTTCGGTTGCGCTGGCTCGGATCTGGGGTGGCACCAAGTTGGACATGCTCAGCGGCTCCAGCGCACTCCTCGCGGCAGACAGTTGCGACTCAACAAACCCGAGTGCGGACGTCGCGGTTGCGTCGGCTGCCTTCACTGCCTGATCGGCGAGGCCCGCAGCATGGCTTTGCGTCTGCTTCGCTCGCTCGAGGTCGGCAGCTGTTTGGGCGGGGAGATCGCGGAGCGTGTTGAGAGCACGGCGGTAGTCGTCGTAGTTGCGGTTCATCGGCGCTCCCGTGCTTCCCTTAGCTCCTCGATGTCATTCTCAGAGAGCGCGCCGAAGGGAACGAATACGAGTGGGTCACTCGCTTCTGCAACATCGCGCAGAAGCGCGCGGTTCGAGGGTGCGGCCCATTGCACGAATGGGCCGAGCAGGTCGATGACGTCCTGACTGCTCACCCGCAGGAGGACCATCGCATCGATCGTGCCGCTCGCCTCCATTCCGAGCTGGTCGTTGTAGCTGCGAACGTTGGCCCACCAGCCCAGCAGGTGGATCCCGAGTTGCGAGCCTTCACGCCACACGGTGTGGAGTGCGTCGATCGGCTGTGTGAAGGTCTCCTGGTTCAGTTGGCGCAGGTTTGGTGCGCGGTCCATTCCGAACGCGATGACGTAGACCGGGGAGGGGGCGGCACCAGCGCGGCGCGTGGAGATCTCCCCGGCCAGCTGGGAAATGGTTGGGATCAACTGGTCCGGGCCTGCCATCTCCGCCTCGTGCCCGAGTGCCTGGATCGCCTCCTTGAGGCGAAGGACGACGGCCTGGTCGGGGCTCTTGGCTGCCAGCAGATTCAGTATGAGGAACCGGGCTGATCCCGGCTCCCGCAGGTAGGCCAAGGATGTTGCGGCGGATTGCAGAAGTACGGCGCCCGCGGCGTTGTCCGTGTCGGCGGCGCTGTCGCCGGCACCGACGATGCTCAGATGGCGTCCGCTCTCAGCGGGCAAGGGGATTGCGACCGGCTTGGGCCTCACGGCGACCGGAAGTCCGAGAAGGGCTGCGGGTTCGTCGCCGTGTTCGCGGGCCGCGGCCATTGTCGTCACGAGATCTGCCGCTGCGGCGCCGTTGAAGACGCTCGGGCGCGGCACATCGGGGCTTCGTTGTGCGAGGAGTTTCCGAAGGTCGGCCAGTTCGCTGGGGTCAGCCAGCGCAACTACGGACCGGCGGTTGCCTTCGACCTGGCCGAAGTCTGTGTTGACGATCAGCTCACCTCTG
Organism: Nocardioidaceae bacterium; assembly: GCA_020438665.1. Next base: position 10,878 of record JAGQUE010000295.1, read on the forward strand.
TAGCGAAGTCGCGACGCCTCGGTGTTCTGCTGGTCCAGCACTGCGCGCGATTCGCCCGCGGAGTTCTTGAGGGCCAGCCGGATGGGGAACTGCGCGAAGATGCCGTCCTGCTTGGAGAGCATGGCGGTGATGCCGGACAGGGTTTGGGAAGCTAGGACCAGGTGGATGCCGTAGGCGCGGCCTTTCTTGGCGAGTCGCTCGAGATTGAGCAGCGCGGCCTTGGTGAGTTCGTCGTCTTCCTCGAAAAGCACCTGAAACTCGTCGATGACAACGACGATGCGCGGCATCTGAGCCGTAGGCTGCTGCTTGCGGTACCGGGTGATGTTGTCCCCGAAGGGGCGAATGATCGCTGCCCGACGCTCGAACTCGTTCACCAAGTGTTGCAAGACGGCCGCACCGTAGGACCGGTCGCTCTCGAGACCTAGGACGCGTGCGTGGGGTAGCCAGCCCTGCTGCCCGGGATGGGGTGCCAGGGGATAGAGCGTGACGCCGTCTTTGAAGTCCAGGAGGTAGAGCTCTAGTTCTTCGGGCGAGTACCTCACGGCCCAGCTGTGGACCATCACCATGAGTAGGTTGGACTTGCCTTGGCCAACAGCGCCGCTGACCAGGATGTTGTGTCGCTGTTCACGCTCGTCGCCAACCGTGATCTCAACGGGTTGATGGCCGGCTCGACCGATGATGGCCGTGAGGCGTTCGGCGCTCGACTCTTGCCAGTGTCCTGCGGGCGGAGGCTGGAGTTCGCTGAAGCTGATCTTCGGCGCGGCGGCGTCCTTGGCTCGCTCCTGGAGTGTGTCGATCGCGGGCTCGATGACGGCCAAGCTGGGGGCGGTGCCCGCCTCAATGGTGAAGCCCTCCAGACCGCCGACCGTGTTCGTCGCGCCCAGGTGCATGACCGTGGCGTGGGTGTAGAGGTCCTCGGGGGATACGTCGTCGGCTTTGGCCGTGGTGTCGTGGTGAAGGAGGAAGCTGATTCCGCAGGCGGGCCCGGTGCGCATCAGTGTGCGCAGAAGGGCGTGCGTGCGGTCATCGAAGCCGACGGGGTAGTTGAGGAGGACGACCAGGCGGTACCGCTCGATCGGCTGGCGGGCGTCGTTGCGGAACTCGCCGAGGGTCGTTGGAACGCCCTCGTACATCTCCGAGATTCGGCGCACGTCGCGTGAGAGTTCCTCGAGGAGGTCCCGGAGTTCGTCTGGTGCTGCGAGCGTCGGCGGCACTAGCTCGTCGCTGACCTGGCGAAGGGCGCTGAATGGCGCCGTCGTGCCACGTAGGTGCGGGTCGTAGGCGGCCAAGCTGAGCTGTCCAGCGCCTGTGCCTAGCAGTGACCGGAGAACAGCATCTTGCACGATGCCGTCCACGGCCCGGTTGTCGCCGGGTGCGGCGATGACGATGTTGCCGTGGTCGAGGAGCGGCACGATGAGGGGCGCTGACGGGCCGCTTGCGGCGCCATCATCGGGGCGGAGGCCGCCGACGCGCACATAGTTGGCGGCATCGAGGATTCCCGCTGGCTGCTCTGCCGGTCTGAAGTTCTCCCAGGGCTCGCTGAGGACACCTGGAGCGAGGACGCCTGCTGCTGCCGCGACTTCTGAGACAGCGTGCGCTTGCGTCTGCTGTGCGACCTCGCGGAGCTGTTGTTGAAGTTGGATGCTCTGGGCGTTGGCGTGCTTTCGGGCCGTTTCTGCGTCGCGTCGCGCGGACTTCTGGTGCGCCGCGCTCACACTGGCTGTCTTGTTGGCGAGCCTGACAACGGAGGAGGCGGCCTCTTCGACCGTGAGTCCTCCGGATGGCGCCGGCGCGGCAGGAGGAGCCGGCGCGGGGTGCTCCGCGCGCAGTTGTGGAGTCGCCGCGGATGCGTCAGCGCGGCGGCGCCCTGCGCGTTCCTGGCCGGCGCCGCCGCTGTAGTTGCCTGTCATGGCGTCTCGGGATCCTCGGTCTCGGATTGGTCCGTGCTGGCAGGGCCGGGAGCGGTCTGGCCGGTCGTTGCGGGTGCGGATGCCACCACCACCCGCTCGGGTCGCAGCAGTTTCGCTTCCCGGGTGTACCCGCGGCGGAGGACCTCGACGACCATGCCCGGGGCGTGGTCGTCACTGTCGACGGTGCGGACGGCCTCGTGGATGGCGGGGTCGAACTCCGGCCTACTTGGCACGGGGAGGACGGCGTGCCGTTCAAGAAGCTCGAGCAGTTCGTGGACGATGCTCTCCAGCACCACGTCGCCGTCCGAAGCTAGGCCTTCGACGCGATCGATCACCAGGAGCAGCTCACGGAAGATCGGGGCGAGCAGCTGGTCAGCCAGGCCTCCGCGGGCGAGCGCCAGTTGGCCGTAGAGCTCGTCGTACAGCCGGTTCTTGGCCTTGTCCTCAAGCAGCCTCCTCTGGAAGAGGTCACGTAGTTGCGTGACCTCTTCCAGCACGTCGGCAGCGCGGCTCCCCGCGTCCGCCTCCATGGACTAGATACCGCGCCTGACGATGCCGGGCATCTTCGAGTTGTGCTTCCACACCGGCATGCGGTGGGTCATCCAGTAGAGCCCCACAACGGCCGCGATGACGAGCAGGCCAACGCCCTTCGCAGCAACGAGGCATACGCCGATCAGGAGGGCCACGGCCCAGCCGCCGAGGTTCGAGTGGAACCACTTCATCTGCGCGGCCTTCTCGGCGAGTTCGAGGTTCTGCTGCAGCGACCGGCGCAGCGGCTCGTCGTCGAACTTGAGCGCAAGCGCTCGGCTCGACATCTGGCGCGTGACCTCGATCTGTGCCTCGGAGGTGATGATCCAGTTGCCGTTGCCGACCTGCGACCACTTCGTCAGTTGGACGGCCTCGATCGCGAGAGCGAGGTAGTACTGGAAGAACTGCTGGTCCGGGAACTCGCTCACCACGCTCTCCATCAGCGCAAGCGCGGCCTCGGACTCACCCTGCTTGAGCTGGATGCTGGCCACCGCTGTGCGGTAGAGCGGGTTGCCCGGCTCGAGGCGCAGGGCGGCTTCGTACTCGCCGCGTGCCTCAGTGAGCGAACCCAGCTGGGCGAACGCGTCTCCATAGTCGAAGTGGTACTCGGCGCTGTCGGGCTTGAGGCTGATGGCCTCACGGAACTCGAACCCTGCGTCCTGGAAGTTGCCGAGGTTGAAGGACGAGTTGGCTCGGATCGACCATGCCTCGTGGTTACGGCCCTCGTGCGAGATGGCCTCCCGCGCTGCGTAGTAGGCGGACGCGAAGTTGCCGCGGTTGAAGTACTCGCGGGCGACGGTCAGCCAGTCGCGGCCTCCGGAGCCGGCCTGCGCTGCAGTGTTCTCCTGCGGACGGTACTGGCGTGCCTGCTGGTCGAAGGCGCCCTTCTTGGCGGGGTCGAGCAGCACTCGCTCGGCCTCGCCCAAGTCGCGGACGCGCTTCTGTGCCTGTTCGCGCTTGACGGGGTCGGCCTGCGCGGCTCGCTTGTTCCAGATCTGGCGCTGGGCGCGGATGGCGTCGCGGATCTGCTCAGGGCTCGACGTCTCGACGATTCCAGGGAGGATCTCGTAGAAGTTCACGAATTCCTGCGTTGATGTGGTCATTCTCAGTTCACCTCAAGGTTCTTGTTCTTCTGGCGGGCGGAGCGGACTTCTTCGTCGGTCAGGTTGGCGACATTGTCGACCTCGAACGTGCCGAGGGACTGGTCGGCGGTCAGGTCGGTCACCTCGACCTGGATGGTCTGGTCGATGTCGTAGTGAAAAGTGATCCTGATTGGGGCGCCGACCGGATAGGGCGGGATCGAGAAGACCTGTCCGCCGTCTTTGGTCACGAAGCGCACGTACTCGGGGTCGTCGTCGTCACCCTGAGTGACCTGGATCTTGATCTCGGTCTGGCCCTCGTTGACGGTGTTGAAGACTTCTGACTCGCTCGCTGGGATCTTTCGATTGCGAGGGATGATGATCCAGTTCTTCAACTCGCGCTCGTCGTTGAGAGCGATCGTGCCCAGGGCCTGCGACGTAACGTCCAGAACGGTCGCCTGGACCGACGCCTCGCTAGCATCGCCACCGGCCTCAAGGCTCGCCTGGATGGCTGCCCCAAGAGCGACGAGCTCGTCAGGGTTGCCGGCGCGAAGCGGCGGGCGGCCAGAGATCTCCTCCAGCATGTTGGCAACCTGGGGCATCCGCGTCGATCCCCCGACCAGTAGCACTTGGTCGATGCCGCCGAAGGTGAGCCCGAGTTCCTCAACCAGGGACTCGGTCATGTCGCGTGCTTGATTCAGTAGGTCCCTGGTCAGGTCGTCGAACGTTTCGCGCGTGACCGTGATCGTCTTCGTGACGCCTGCGTTGCTGAGGATGACTCGTGCTTGCGGTGCCGACGTGAGCGTCCGCTTCGCAAGCTCGGCCTTCTCGCGAAGCTCGGCTTCGGTCTCGAACGTGTCGGTGAGGTCCGCGCCCCCTTCGGCTTGGAACTGCTCATTGAGCCACAGCATTAGGCGGTTGTCCCACTCGAATCCGCCGAGCTCGTGAAGGCCGTCGGTGCCCAGGACGTCGAAGACGCCATCACCGATCTTCATGACAGTTACGTCGAACGTTCCTCCACCCAGGTCGAAGACCAGGACCGTTCCGCTGCCACCCAAGTCCAGGCCGTAGGCGAGCGCCGCGGCTGTCGGTTCGTTGAGCACGCGGAGAACGTTGAGCCCCGCGATCTTGCCGGCATCCTTGGTGGCACGTCGGCGCGCGTCATCGAAGAACGCCGGCACTGTGATTACGGCGTCCGTGACCTCGCCCTCTCCTAGGAAGAGCTCAGCATCCTCCTTTAGGCGCTTCAAGATGACTGCCGACACCTCTTCAGGGCTGTACGAGCCCCCGCTGGAGGGCTCGAACCTCCAATCCTTGTCGCCCATCTGGCGCTTGACGAACTGCACGACGTCGAGTGGCGCGGTCGCGGCGGAGCGCTTGGCCATCGAGCCGACGAGCGTTGCGCCATCGTCGAAGAAGACCACGGATGGCGTGATCCGCTCCCCATCGCGATTGACGAGTACCTCGGGTTTGCCGCTGGCGCCGACGACTGCGACTGCTGAGTACGTCGTACCGAGGTCAATCCCCACAACTTGACCCATATGAATACCCCTGGTTGGTTCCGGCGCGTGCCGAGAGCCCCAAGTGGGCCACGCAGGACCAAACGCTAAGAGACGTGAATCGACTGGTCGCAGGTCTTGCGCTGCGCACCTGTGGCGTGCTAGTCGGGCATAGCCCAGAGCCCCCGGACGAACGACCGAACTCGCGGCCATTCGGGCAGCTCGGGTGGTCGACGCGTCGAGCTGGCATAGCGGCTGAAATCTGGTTCAGGCAGGCCCGCAACGTCTTTGGCTGCGCGCTGGACAGTCCGGAACGGTCCGCGACCAACGCCGAACAGGTGCTGGGGCCGGTGAGTTGTCCAGACCTCGGGCGGCATCGTCATCGCTGTCTCGAGGAAGGGCCCGACCGCGCCATTCCAGCGCAGCCCGAGCTCCTGGCGAAGGGACCATTGCGAAGGGATCGCGTATGCGGCCGGTGCGTCGCCTCTACGCAGTGCGCCGAACAGGTCCACGGGATTGTCGCTGACCTCGAGGTACGGGATCGCGAAGGCGCAGCCAGCCTCGGCAAGCCGTAACGTAACAAGGGGGGAAGGGTCGAATGCCAGGAGGGCGATCTTCGTCGTCGTCGGCACGGTCGGCGCGACATCCGTGATTGCCTTGACCGCGGGCAGGCGGTCCAGCCCTGCGCTGGACCGTGCGAGGAATACGACGACGTAGTCCCACGGCCCAACGTGAGTGGATGGGTCCGCGCAGTCCCCGAGACTGATGCAACCGACGTCGGCGAGGCCCGCGAGCGACGCGGCGGCCCGCAGGCCCCCGCGAACGATTGCGTCATCCGATGCGATGAGCACCGACGTAGCGGAAGGCGCGTGTGCGTAGGCCGCCTTCAGCCTCGATCCACCGATGAGCTTGG
>JAGQUE010000022.1 GCA_020438665.1 Nocardioidaceae bacterium
GTCGACTGCTTGTACTCGAAGAACTGGACTCGCGTGCAGCCGGTCTGGGTGAACGTCTTGAAGAACGTCTGCGGTCGGTGGAGGTCGTCCAGGGCGATGTCGCCGGCGCGGCCGGTGGCGAGCGCCACGAGGATCTGGGTGATCCAGTCCGGGTGGGCCGGGCAGCCGGGGATGTTGATGACCGGCAGGCCGGACTTGCTGCGCCAGTCGGGGCCGAGGAAGCCGCCCCGCTCCCGCTTGTGGAACTGCAGCCCGGTCGAGTCGCTCGGGTTGGGCGCCATCGCGGGGATACCGCCCCAGCAGGCGCAGTCGCCGATGGCGACCACGATGCTGGCGGCCTCGGCGAGCTCACGGACCCACTCGAGCATGGGGCGCTCGGCGAACATGTCCATCTCCCCGGAGCCGTCGGGCGCCTGGATGACGGACCCCTCGAGGACGAAGATGTCGAGCGGACGGGCGCCCGAGGCGCAGTCCTTGAAGATCTTCTGGGCGTTGTCGCCCAGCTCCATGCCGAGCGAGGGGTGCCAGAGCACCTCGAGCCCGAAGTCGACGATCAGGTCGACGACGTTGGGCTCCTCGGCATTGAGGAAGCTCATGGTGTTGCCCGAGCAAGCACCGGCTTGGAACCACAGCACGGAGGACATAGGCGTACCTCTCTGGGACAGGTCAGTGGGCGTCGGTGCCCGGGGATTGAAGGAGGGAGGCGGTGTCGACCGGCACGGGTCCGGCCTCGATCTGCTTGCCGATGGCCTTGGCGACCGTGGCGAAGAAGCTCAGCGACCGACGGATGTCGGGGTCCTTGAGCAGCTTGGTGAGGGACAGGAGGCCGTTGACTTCGACGGGGTTGTTGCCGAAGTCCTCGGTGCCTGTCACGAGGCCGCGCGCCAGCATGGCGACCTGGTCGAGCGCCTGACCGCTCACCACGCCGGACGCGAGCAGCTTGTCGATCGCTCCGGACTCCACGGCCGCGACCATGCCGGGCGTGGCCTTGGGCAGCACACCCGCGAGGGCGATGCCGGACTGGACGACGGCGCCGATGTCGACCGCACTGGCGGATGACTCACCGGCACCACGGACCTCTGCCAGGCTCTCGACGATGGAGTCGCCGATCACCTCCGAGCGGCTGACCATCTGGTCGAGGCCTTCGATGAGGATCGCCAGCAGGTCGACGTGGTCGAGGATGCTCCCGAGCGCGTTGACGGTGGCGGGGTCGGACAGCCGCGCGGCGATGGCGCCGGCAGCCTGGGCGGATGAGGCGTCGTACGAGGATGAAACGGGGCTCATCGGGCCTCCTTCGGTGGGTGGCCAAACCCATCCCGGAGTGGGTGGATTTCGGGAATCTAAGGTGAGCCACACCACACGGTCTATCGAGAACCCGCACTTCCTATCGCGATCACGCAAATTGCTTGCTCCGGAGGCGCAGCCGGACGGATAGTGGTGCCTCTCGACGTCGAGGAGGTGGCGCCTGCATGACTGCGGAACTGGCCGAGCAGACCGCCGCCGAGGCCGAGGAGCTGCCCCACAACCGGCTGTCCCGGCTCAGCTTCATGAACACCGAGCGCACCCGCACGCCCGTACGCCGGCGGCTGCGCTCGCGCGGGGTGCCCAACGCGCTGGCCGACCACCTGGTGGCCGAGAGCGACGACCCGCGCCGGGCCGCTGAGTTCGTCTCCGACCTGCTCGGTCCGGCCACGCTCGCCGTCGACCCGGCCGTCCGGAGCGGCTTCCACGGCCTGCTCCACGCCATCCAGACCCTCGACGTCGCGATGGCCCACCTCGACTTCCAGGTCCCCTGCCTGCTCGACGTCCCGCGGTCGGCCGGCGCCTACACCGTCCACATGACCACCTCGGGCGAGGCGACCGCCTGCTTCGGCGACTGTGAGCAGCCGCTGACACCGTTCACCGGCCTGGTCGTGTCACCCGGTATGCGCTACCAGCTCAAGCTCGGCCTCGACTCGCCCCAGCTCATCATCCGCATCGAGCAGGCAGCGATGGAGCGCCAGCTCTCCCGCATGCTCGGCCGCAGCCTGAGCGAGCCGATCGTCTTCGAGCCCATCGCCGACCTGACCACCGCGGCCGCGGTGCGCTGGCACGGCGCGATCCAGATCCTGTCCAGCGAGGTGCTCTCGGACGGGTCGCTGCTGCGGCAGGGCATCGGCGCCGAGGCGCTGGGGGAGCTGCTGGTCTCGAGCCTGCTGTTCATCCAGGACCACACCTACTCCGGGCAGCTGCACCACCGCGGCCCCAGCGGGCGGGCCGTCGTACGCCGCTGCATGGCCTATATCGACGAGCACCTCGCCGAGCGGATCACCCTCGACGACCTCGCCGAGCACTGCAGGATGAGCGTGCGCTCGATCCAGTCGGGCTTCCGGCAGGACCTCAGCACCACGCCCGTCGCCTATATCCGCGACCAGCGGCTGCTCAAGGTGCGCGCCGAGCTCATGTCGGCGGTGCCGGGTGACCACCTCACCGTGACCGATGCCGCGCAGCGGTGGGGCTTCACCCACCTCGGCAACTTCTCGGTGCTCTATCGTCAGCGCTTCGGCGAGTCGCCGTCCCGGACGTTGCGGAGGTAGCCGTGCACGAGCTGTCGCTGTGCCAGAGCATCCTCGGCATCGTCGACCGGGCCCGAGCCGGTCGCACCGTCGAGGCCGTCGAGCTGCGCATCGGGCAGCTGCGCCAGGTCGTCCCCGAGACGCTGGAGTTCTGCTGGGGCCTGGTCACCGAGAGCACCGGGCTGGAGGGGTCGTTGCTCGAGATCGACCACATCCCGGTGCGGCTGTCGTGTCGGTCCTGCGGTGCCGAGACCCTTGTCGAGCATGCGCTGGTGCTGACCTGCTCCTCGTGCAGCGGCGGCGACGTCGCGCTGCTCGCGGGGGAAGAGATGGAAGTGACGTCGGTGCGCCTCGCGCCCGCCGCACCGACCGCCGTGGGGGCCGATGCTCCCACCCCAACCGAGGAGTGAGATGGGACGGTTCCACCGCCACGACGACGGCACCGAGCACGAGCACGACGAGGCGCACGGGCACGGGCACGATGACGGGCACGGACACGATGTCGAGCATCCCCACGAGGACGTCGGTGACCACTCGGCCTATGAGACCGGCGGCGAGCGGGTCGACGTCCTCGAGCGGATCTTCGCCGAGAACGACCGTGCGGCCGACGCCAACCGGGCCACCTTCGATGCGGCCGGGGCCGTCTGCGTCAACCTGATGTCCTCGCCGGGCGCCGGCAAGACCACGCTGCTCGCCCACACGCTGCAGTGGCTGCAGGAACAAGGCGTGCGCGCCGGCGTGGTGGAGGGCGACATCGAGACGTCCATCGACGCCGACCGGCTCGCCGGGTTCGGTGCCGCGATCTCGCTGCTCAACACCGGCAACGGCTTCGGTGGCGAGTGCCATCTCGATGCCCCGATGGTCGCCCGGGCGCTGACCGGGCTGCCGATGGCCGACCTGGACCTGGTGCTGGTCGAGAACGTCGGAAACCTGGTCTGTCCCGCCGAGTTCGACATCGGCGCCCACGCGTCCGCGATGGTCTATGCGATCACCGAGGGGGAGGAGAAGCCGCTGAAATATCCGGTGATGTTCCGCACCGTCGACGCCGTGGTCGTCAACAAGCTGGACCTGCTGCCCTACCTCGACGCCGACCTCGACCTGTTCCGGGCCAACCTGGCCAAGGTCAACCCCGACGCCGTCGTGATCCCGCTCAGCGCGCGGACCGGCGACGGGCTGGCCGCGTGGTTCTCGTGGCTGTCGTCGGTGCGCGACCGGGCGGCCGCCCCCGCCGAGTCCGCCTGATGCTGCCCCGGATCGTCGCCACTGACACCGCGATCGGCTTCCACTGGGCCTCGCCCGAGGGGGTGCCGATGCCGCTGTCGGCGGTCATCGCCCTTCCCGGGGCCGAGCCCGATCGCTGGCTCCCGACCCACCTCGAGGCGCTCGACGACGTCCTCATCGAGGTCGCTGGCCGGTTCGGGGAGGTGCTCGGCGGCGGGCGTGGCCCGGCGCGCGAGGAGTGGGACGACCTCGCCGCGGCCTACCTCGCGATCGACCGGGCCTGCCGGGAGTACGCCGACGCGCTGCTCGTGGCCGGCATGGCCGCCGACCTACGGGCCGGCCAGATCCTCGGGACCGCGAGCCTGATGGGCGTGCGGCTGCGCTATGTCGTCGGGATGGCCGGCGCGCCGCCGTTCGACGGCGAGCTCGACGACCCGGGGCTGGGCGTGGTCGGGGGGCGGGCCGGGCTGCACTGGGTCGACGAGACCGTGCCGTGGCGCGGGGCGCGTTGGCTCGTGGTCACCGACGACGGTCGGCGGCTGCCCGCGTCGCTGTCGATGCTGCTGTTCGACAGCTCCGGGGTCGACAAGGACGCCACGCGGCGCGAGCACCGCGAGGCGCTGGCGGCCGTGGTCGACGCGGTGTCCGGTGTCGGTGTCGATCCGCTCGTGGCGACCGGGGCCCTCGACTGGCTGCTCTTCGACTGGGTGATGGCCCACCGCCCCGACCCCGACAGCGGCGCCGTCGAGCTCACCGCCGCCCAGCTCGACGACGCCCGCCTCATCGTCGCCGCGACCGCCGCCTCGGCCCGCCTGCGCTCGTCGTTCGACCCGGGGTTGATGGGGTAGCTGTTGTCAGTTTCACCGGCGCGCCGGTG
>JAGQUE010000296.1 GCA_020438665.1 Nocardioidaceae bacterium
GGCACAACTGCAGCCAGTACTCATCGAGGGTGCTGGCACCGCTGGTGGCGCGGTGATGAACACCACCGAGGTCGAGAACTACCCCGGCTTCCGCGACGGCATCATGGGCCCGGCCCTGATGGACGAGATGCGGGCCCAGGCGGAGCGCTTCGGCGCCGAGCTGATCCCCGACGACGTGGTCGAGGTCGACCTGACCGGCGACATCAAGGTCGTCAAGACCGCGACCGAGACCTACCGTGCCCGCGCGGTGATCCTGTCCACCGGCTCCGGCTACCGCAAGCTCGGGCTGCCCCTGGAGTCCGAGCTCTCCGGCCGAGGTGTCTCGTGGTGTGCGACCTGTGACGGCTTCTTCTTCCGCGACCAGGAGATCGCCGTGGTCGGCGGCGGGGACTCGGCCATCGAGGAGGCGACCTTCCTCACGCGGTTCGCGGCCAAGGTCTATCTCATCCACCGCCGTGACGAGCTGCGCGCCTCCAAGATCATGCAGGAGCGGGCCTTCGGCGACCCCAAGCTCGAGATCGTGTGGAACTCCGAGATCGCCGAGCTGCACGGTGAGGGCAAGCTCGCCTCGGTGACCCTGCGCGACACCGTCACCGGCGCGACGCGGCCGCTGGGGGTCACCGGCCTGTTCATCGCGATCGGTCACGACCCGCGCTCGGAGCTGCTCACCGGTCAGGTCGACCTCGACGAGAACGGCTATGTCATCGTCGACCACCCCAGCACCCACACCAACCTGCCCGGCGTCTTCGCGTGTGGCGACCTGGTCGACCACCACTACCGCCAGGCCATCACGGCCGCCGGCACCGGCTGCTCGGCCGCCCTCGACGCGGAGCGCTACGTCGCCACCCTCGACCACGCCGCGTCCACGGCCGGCTCGGCCGAGGAGACTGCCCGCGAGGTGGCTGCCCCCCTCGGCTGAACCCTCGGTCGGCCCCCGAGCTGTTCCCCTCGTCGACGGAGCGACACCGGTCCGGTCGCGGCCGTGCGGCACCCGTCGTACGGCGCGCCCGGAACAAAAGGTCGGTGCCGTGATGTTGACTCCCTGCAACCCGAACCCACGTTCTAGGAGCACAACCGTGTCCATGTCCCATGTGACCGATGGCGAGTTCGACGCCGTCGTCCTCAAGTCCGACAAGCCCGTCCTCGTCGACTTCTGGGCCGAGTGGTGCGGTCCCTGCCGCCAGGTCTCGCCGATCCTCGAGGAGATCGCCGGTGAGCACGGCGACAAGATGGGCTTCGTCAAGATGAACGTCGACGAGAACCCCATCACGCCGTCGACCTACATGATCACCGGCATCCCGACCATCAACGTCTATCAGGGTGGAGAGGTCGTGAAGTCGATCATCGGCGCACGTCCCAAGGCCGCCATCATGAAGGAGCTCGCCGACTTCCTCGGCTGAGCCACGCGTTCCACCCCGTGATCCGGGCGCTGCCCCGGATCAGTCCTCGGCCGTGCGCATGGGCGCCTCGGCCGAGGGCTTGGGGGCGGGTCGCACCGCCCCGACCAGCCGCTCGAGGGCCTGCTCGACCTCTTCGCGCCAGCTGAGCGCCGTGCGCAGCTCCATGCGCATCCGCGGCGACGTGCTGTGGGCGCGCTGGGTCTTGAAGCCCACGCTGCCCAGGAAGTCCGCCGGGAGCACACAGTCCCGAGGGCCCCGAGAGTCGCCGAACGCCTCGATCGCCGTCACCGTCTTGCGCTTGATCAAGTCGCGGGCCATCCCCTGGACGAGCATCCGGGCCAGTCCCCCGCCGCGGTGCTTCGGGGCGACATAGGCGGTGGAGAGCAGCACGGCGTCCGGCGAGACCGGAGCCGTCGGGAATACCGCGGCGCCAGGGAAGTAGACCGGCGGGGCATAGATCGCCATCCCGACCGGGCGGTCGTCGACGAGGACCACCCGGCCGCACGAGCCCCACTCACGCAGCACCCGCGAGACCCACGCCTCCTTCTCGGCCGCGCGCTCCGCTGCGGGCACACGCATCCGACGCACCGGATCGAGCTCCCAGAACAGACACTCGCGGCAGTTGTCGGGCATCTCGCGGAGCAGGTCGAGGGTCAGCCGGACGATCTTGCGGGACAACGCTGCCTCCTCGTCGGCTCGCGGACCGGTCGGACCGCCCAGGTGGCGGGCCGGGCGTGCGCCCGCCGCCGTCATCGTTCATGCTAGTGCGGTGCGAGGTCGTCGGTGCCGAGTTGGAGACGAGCAGGGTTGATGGACTCCTCCCCTGCCCGGAGCGCCAGCACGCGGCTGGACTCCTATGTCGACCGCTACGCCGCGCGCACCGCCGGCATGACCGCCTCGGAGATCAGGGCGCTGTTCGCGGTCGCGTCCCGGCCCGAGGTGGTCTCGCTGGCCGGTGGCATGCCCAACATCTCGGGGCTGCCCATGGACGTCGTGGGTGAGGCGCTCACCGAGCTGATCACGACGCAGGGTCAGGTCGCCCTCCAGTACGGCTCCGGCCAGGGTGACCCGCGACTGCGGGAGCAGATCTGCGACGTCATGCGGCTCGAGGGGATCGAGGCCCACCCGGACGACGTGGTGGTGACCGTCGGCTCCCAGCAGGCGGTCGACCTCGTCACCCGCATCTTCTGCGATCCCGGCGACGTCGTGATCTGCGAGGCACCGTCCTATGTCGGGGCCCTCGGGGTCTTCAAGGCCTACCAGGTCGACGTCGTCCACGCCGAGATGGACGCCGACGGGCTCGTGCCCGAGGCACTCCACCAGGCGATCACCGCCACCAAGGCGGCGGGCAAGCGGATCAAGTTCCTCTACACGATCCCCAACTTCCACAACCCTGCCGGCGTGACGCTCTCGGCGGCCCGGCGTTCCGAGGTGCTCGACATCTGCCGCCGTGAGGACATCCTCGTCCTCGAGGACAATCCCTATGGGCTGCTGGGTTTCGACGGGGATCCGATGCGGGCGATTCGTGCCGACGAGGCCGAGGGCGTCATCTATCTCGGCTCGTTCTCCAAGACCTTCGCCCCTGGCTTCCGGGTCGGCTGGGCGCTCGCGCCGCACGCCGTACGCGAGAAGCTGGTGCTGGCCCAGGAGTCGGCGACGCTGTGCCCCCCGTCGTTCTCCCAGCTCGCGATCTCGGCCTATCTGGCCAAGTACGACTGGCAGGGCCAGATCAAGGCGTTCCAGGAGATGTATCGCGAGCGTCGTGACGCCATGGTGTCCTCGCTGTCGGATCTGATGCCGGCGGCCTGCTCGTGGAACGTGCCGGGGGGCGGCTTCTATGTCTGGCTCCAGCTTCCGCCCGGCATCGATGCCAAGGCGATGCTGCCGCGGGCCGTCACGGCTCGGGTGGCCTATGTGCCCGGCACCGGCTTCTATGCCGACGGCTTCGGCTCGCGTTTCATGCGGCTGTCCTACTGCTACCCCACGCCGGAGCGGATCCGGGAGGGCGTGCACCGGCTGGCCGGCGTTCTCAACGCCGAGATGGAGCTGCGGGAGACGTTCGGGGCGGCCGCGCCCGGACGCGAGCTCGAGCAGCGCAGCGGCTATGACACGCCGAGCACCGATCTGACCTGACCCTCACATGCCAGGAGGCAGCATGAGCTCCCCATCGCCGGAGGAGGCGACCCCCGCCAGCCGCGGTACGGTCCTGGTGTTGGCCGGCGGGCTCTCCCACGAGCGCGACGTGTCGCTCCGGTCGGGCCGACGCGTCGCCGAGGCGCTGCGTGGCACCGGGCTCGAGGTCGTCGAGCGGGACGTGGACGCCTCGCTGATGACCTCGCTTCGGGACGAGCCGCCCGCCTGCGTGGTGCCGATGTTGCATGGAGAGACTGGTGAGGATGGTGCGATCCGTGAGGTGCTCGAGCTGATCGGGCTGCCCTATGTCGGGTCTGGTCCCCAGGCCTGTCGGGTGGCGTTCAACAAGCCGGTGGCCAAGGCCGTCGTGGCGGCGGCCGGCATCGCCACGCCCGACTCGGTGACGCTCCCCCACCAGACCTTCCGCGAGCTGGGTGCGGCCGCCGTCATGGAGGCCCTGGTGGCCAGGCTCGGCCTGCCGCTGATGGTCAAGCCGACCCAGAGCGGCTCCGCACTCGGCTGCGCCGTCGTCCGCACAGCCGCGGAGCTACCGGCCGCCATGGTGAACGCGTTCGCCTATGGCGACGAGGCGATCCTGGAGAGGTTCGTGGCCGGCATCGAGGTCGCCGTACCCGTGATCGACGACGGGAGCGGCCCGCGCGCGTGGCCGGCGGTCGGGATCCGGCCGGACGGCGGCGTCTATGACTACACGGCGCGCTACACCGCCGGGGCGACGGAGTTCGAGGTGCCCCCACCATTGCCTGGCGCCGTGCTGGACGAGTGTGCCCGGGTCGCGGTCACCGCTCATGAGGTGCTGGGGCTGCGCGACCTCTCCCGCTCCGACCTGATCGTCGACGCCGACGGGACCGTCTGGTTCCTGGAAGTGAACGTGGCTCCCGGGTTCACCGAGACGTCGCTGGTGCCGTTGTCGATCCAGGCCGGCGAGGCGGATCTGGGGGTCGTCTGCCGCGGCCTGGTTCGCGCCGCCGTGGCCCGCGCGGGTGGCCCGAATGCGTGACCGCACCTATCCCACGGTCATCCGCGGCTGCCGCGTTGCGTTCAGGCTGCTGGGTCAAGACGTCGTGCTGGCGGGACTCGAGCACGTCCCCGAGACCGGTGGCTTCCTGTTGGCGTCCAACCACATCTCCTATGTCGACTTCGTCTATGCCGGCCTCGCCGCCGTCGAACGAGGTCGGTTGCCACGGTTCATGGCCAAGCGCGAGCTGTTCAGGGCCAAGGGGCTCGGTTCCTTGATGCGGTCGATGCACCACATCGAGGTGGACCGCGACGAGGGCGCGGCGTCGTTCCGCACCGCTGTGACCTATCTCAGGGCGGACGAGGCTGTCGGGATCTTCCCAGAGGCCACGATCTCGCGCGCCTATGAGCTCAAGGAGTTCAAGACCGGGGCGGTGCGCATCGCCGCCGCGGCCGGCGTCCCGATCCTGCCGACAATCGTGTGGGGCACCCAACGGCTGGCTCCCAAGGGCCGCAAGCGCGACTACACCCGCGGCCGCACCATCACCATCACGGTCGGCGCGCCGATCACGCCCGGCGGTGTGGACCCCGAGGTCGACACGGCCGCACTCAAGGCGGCGATGTCGGCACTGCTCGACACCGCGATCCGCACCCACCCCGACAAGGAGCCGGACGCCTGGTGGGTCCCCGCCTCCTACGGCGGCACCGCACCCACCCTGGAGCAGGCGCGTGAGCTCGAGGCCGAGGACCGCCGCCGTCGCCTCGAGAAGCGCCTCGCCGAGCGTCAAAAGAAGGTCGCTAAGTCGAGAAAACGATAAGTCGACTCTTAGAGTTGGGTGGGCGTAGGACCCTCGTTCGGCCCCATCGACAGGGGTTTGGGTCAGGAACGGGTAGTTTGCGTCCGACGGACAGGTGGCCAGCGGAGGCTAGGCGGCCTCAGATCGGGCGGTCGCTGCGATTGCGGGGGTCCATGATGTCGACGATCCGCTGCAGGTCCTCCAGCGTCGCGAACTCCACGGTGATCTTGCCCTTCGCCCGGCCCAGGTCGATCTTGACCCGCGTCTCGAGTCGGTCCGACAGCCGGTCGGCGAGGTCCACCAGACCGGGCGCCACCGGCTTGCGGCGCACCTGACGGGCGTGCCGCTCCTCGGCCGCGCCGAGCGACACGATCTCCTCGAGGCCCCGCACGCTGATGCCTTCCGCGACCACGCGCGAGGCGAGCCGGTCCTGGAGCTCGGCGCTGTCGACCGACAGCAGCGCCCGGGCGTGCCCAGCCGAGAGGACCCCCGCCGCGACGCGACGCTGGACGGCCGGGGGGAGCTTGAGCAGCCGGATGGTGTTACTGATCTGGGGACGTGAGCGGCCGATGCGCTGGGCGAGGTCCTCGTGGGTGCAGGAGAAGTCGTCGAGGAGCTGCTGGTAGGCCGCCGCCTCCTCCAGTGGATTGAGCTGTGACCGGTGGAGGTTCTCCAGCAGGGCGTCACGCAGCATGGCGGTGTCGTCGGTCTCGCGGACGATCGCGGGGATCGTGGTGAGCCCGGCGGCCTGCGACGCCCGCCAGCGCCGCTCCCCCATCACCAGTTCGTAGTGGTCGTCGGCGACACGGCGTACGACGACCGGCTGCAGCAGCCCGATCTCCCCGATGGAGAAGACCAGCTCGGCCATCGCCTCCTCATCGAAGACTTGGCGCGGCTGCTTGGCGTTGGGCCGGATGTGGTCGATCGGGAGCTCGGCGAACGACGCACCGGCCACCGGGGCCAGGATCGGTCCCGTGGCCTCGGGCACGTCACTCGGCGGCGTGCCGGCGTAGGGCGCCTCCTCGACGACGGGAGCGGTCGGGATCAGCGAGCCGAGCCCACGCCCGAGGCCACGGCGTTTGGGGGTGGTGTTCATGAGGGTGCTCCCTTGATGACGATCTCGCGAGCGGCCTCGAGATAGCTCAGCGCGCCCGGTGAGCCGGGGTCATAGGTCATCACCGTCTGGGCATAGGACGGCGCCTCAGAGACCCGCACCGAGCGAGGGATCGTGGTGTTGAGGACCTGGTCGCCGAAGTGGTCGCGGACCTCCTCGGCGACACCGGCGGCGAGCCGGGTCCGAGCGTCATACATGGTGACCAGGATCGTCGAGATCACCAGGCGAGGGTTGAGGTGCTTGCGGACCATCTCGACTGTCTCCAGCAACTGGCCGAGGCCCTCCAGGGCGTAGTACTCAGCCTGGATGGGGATCAGCATCTCGGCTCCGGCCACCAGCGCATTGAGGGTGAGCAGCCCCAGCGACGGCGGGCAGTCGATGAAGACATAGTCATAGCGGTCCTCGTCGGCGCCGATGGGAGGGTGGGCCTCCAGGGCCCGCATCAGCCGGCTCTCGCGCGCCACCACCGAGACCAGCTCGATCTCCGCGCCGGCCAGGTCGATGGTGGCCGGGACGACATCGAGGCCCGCCACGTCGGGACAGGGCGTCACCACGTCGGCCAGCGGCACGCTGTCGACGATCAGGTCATAGGTGGACGGCACTCCCCGACGGTGCATGACGTTGAGCGCCGTCGAGGCGTTGCCCTGGGGGTCGAGGTCGATGACCAGGACGCGCTGGCCGAGCTGGGCGAGGGCCGCTGCCACGTTGACCGTCGATGTCGTCTTGCCGACGCCGCCCTTCTGGTTGGCCACCACGAAGACCCGGGTGCGCTCGGGACGCGGGAGCGGCTGCCGACGGAGTGCGCCCTGCCGCGCGAGCACAGAGTCGTGGACGGCCTGGGCCAGCGGCGTCGTCTCGTCGTCGAACAGCGGGCCGCCCTCGGCGACCTCTTCAGCGGTGCGGACGCCGGCAGGAGCAACGGGCGACGACGTGGTTTCACGTGAAACAGCCCCGGTCGGCTCCCCCTCCACCGGGGAACCATCCTGTGGATGAACAGGGCGATCCTGTGGATAATCACGCTCAGCAGGCGGGGTCGGATCGGTGGAAAACCCCTCGACTGCGGCCGTGTGACCGTCCGTCCAGTCCGGGTGCTCGGGAGTGTTGGGATCGGTCACCGACTCTGCTTCCTTCGACGGGCGGTGCCGCCCCGACTGTGAGTCGAGTCGCCGGCGGCAAGCCGCAAACCTACCTCTGCCGGGTTGGCCCAGGCCACCCGCACGATGGTGGTGCGCGCCTCACCGAGCTCTTCTCCCACGGTCAGCAGCTCCGCTGGAGCGGTCTTCCAGCGGCGCCACTGCTCGGTGGCCGCCTCGATCTCGGCGCGCGCGGAGGCACCCTTCATCGCCAGCAGAACGCCGGTGGGGGCCACCAAGGGCATCGCCCAGTCCAGCAACGTGGCCAACGGCGCCACCGCACGGGCAGTGACCACATCGGCACGTCGCTTCCCGTGGAGCGTGTCTGCCCGGCCCCGCACCACCTCGACGGAGTCGAGCCCGAGACTGGACACGACCTCCTCGAGGAAGGTCGTCCGACGCAGCAGCGGCTCCACCAGCGTCACCGTGACGTCCGGGCGGGCAATCGCCAGCACCACCCCGGGCAGCCCGGCACCGGAGCCGATGTCGATGACGGCGGCGCCCGGCGGGATCAGCTCACCCAGGGCAGCACAGTTGAGCAGGTGGCGCTCCCACAGCCGCGGCACCTCGCGGGGCCCCATGAGGCCACGAACCACCCCGTCGCCGGCCAGCAGCCTCGCATAGTCCTGCGCCAGCGTCATCCGGTCGCCCGGAAACACCCGGGCCGCGAGCTCGGGTGTTTCACGTGAAACATCGCCGCTCACGCACGGCTCACTCGGGCTGGATCACCACGTAACGACGCGGGTCCATGCCTTCCGACTCCGAGACGAGGCCGGCAGCCTTGACCTCATCGTGCACGACCTTGCGCTCGAAGGCGCTCATCGGCTCGAGCGAGACCGGGGCACCGCTCTCACGGACCCGCGAGATTGCCTGCTGCGCGATCGTGACCAGCGAGGCCCGCTTGTCGGCGCGATAGCCCGAGATGTCGAGCATCAGCCGCGAGCGCTCCCCGGTCTCCCGGTAGACCGCCAGCCGGGTCAGCTCCTGCAGGGCGTCCAGCACCTCCCCGTCGCCCCCCACGAGCTGGGACAGCTCCGCGCCCACGATGGACACCGCCGCGCGGTCACCCTCGACGTCCATGTCGAGATCGCCGTCGAGGTCGGCGATGTCGAGCAGCTCCTCGAGATAGTCCGCCGCGATCTCACCCTCGAGCTCGAGCCGCTCCACCCGTGAGGGTCGATCCAGACCCTCCCCGGAGTCGTCGTCGCCAGCCGCGTCGTCGCCAGCCTCGTCGTCACCAGCCTCGCTGTCGCTGACCCCCACGCCATCAACGGTGGCCGCCACGTCGACCGCCTCGTCATCAACCTGGTCCTCGATGGGGCCGTTCTCCACGATCTCCGTGGGCAGGGTCTCGTCGCTCATGACTCTCCTCGGTTGCCGGGCTCGCTCAGCCCTGGTCGGATTCGGTGCCATCGGAGCCATCGGGGGCCGGGTCGTCCCCAGCACCCCCGCTGCTCTCGTCGGCATTGCCTCGCGGCTGTGGCTTCTGCTTCTTTCGCTGCTCGCGCGACTGCTTCTTCGGCTGCTGGCGCCGCGGCGGCTCGGGTGTGTCGGCCTCGGCGCCGAGCGCCTTGAGCGGATCCTCGGTCACCACGCGGCCCCGCTTGCGATCCCGCTGCTGCTTCGCCTCGAAGGCCGGGGTGCCGGGCGCTGGGTTGCTGCGGATGACATAGAACTGCTGACCCATCGTCCACAGGTTGGAGGTGGTCCAATAGAGCAGCACGCCGATCGGGAAGGCGATGCCACCGACCGCGAAGACCAGGGGCAGCACATAGAGCAGCAGCTTCTGCTGCTGGGCGTAGGGCCCCGACATCGCGTCGGCGGGCATGTTCTTGCTCATCAGCTGACGCTGCGTCAGGAACGTCGTCGCCGTCATGGCCACGACGAGGATGCCGGCCAGGACCTTGACCGTCACGTCGGGAGTGCTGGTGAACGTGTCGGAGAGGTTGGCGCCGAAGATCTGGGCGTTGCTCAGGTGGTCGACGTCGGCCGCGCTCAGGATCCCTCGCTGTTCGCCGCGTGAGGCGAGGTTCAGCAGCCGGAACAGCGCCAGGAAGATCGGCATCTGCACGATCAGCGGCAGACACGAGGCGAACGGATTGGTGTTGCTCTCGCGGTAGAGCTGCATCGTCTCCTGGGCGAGCCGCTCCCGGTCGTGGCCGTACTTCTTCTGCAGCTCCTTCACCTTGGGTTGGATCAGCTGCATGTTGCGGCTGG
>JAGQUE010000297.1 GCA_020438665.1 Nocardioidaceae bacterium
GGCCCCTGGACCACCGGCCCCTGGAGCACCGGTGGGGGCATGGCCTCGGCGCCCGGGGGCAGCGGCGGCTGTGCGGAGGTCGGCTGCTGGAGCCGCTCGGCAAGGGGCGCCTCGTCCGGCGCGATGGGCTGGCGGGGCACCGTGGAGACCTCGCCCTCGGCAGCCAGCTGCTGCTGTCCGTGCTGGGCGTGGCGGGCGCTGTAGAGGTCCATGTCCTCAGCGATACCCAGTGGGTCCCTGTTCGAGTCGGGTTGCTCCGGCCACGGACCATGTTCGTCCGCCATGTGTCCCACCTCCCGAGTGGCGTGCCTCCCCGCCGAGCGCGCCTCTTTGGGTTCTCCACCCTAGCGAAACCGGCGGTTGGGGCCACTCAGGCGAGGTCGCTCAGCGCCGTCTGCACGGCGCGGTGATAGGTCGGATAGGCGAAATGCATCGTCGCCAGCGTCGCCACCGGCACTTCGGCGTGGACGGCCGTGGCCAGCATCGAGAGCACCTCGCCGCCGCTCGGCCCGATCGAGGTCGCGCCGACGAGGACGCCGCGTCCGGCGTCCTCGACGAGCTTGATCAGCCCTTCGGACCGGGCGATCCAGCCACGTGCGGAGGCGGCCAGGTCGGTGACGGCGACCCGCACGTCGAGCCCGGCGTCGCGCGCCTGCTTCTCGGTCAGCCCGACCGAGCCCACCTCGGGGTCGGTGAAGGTCACCCGCGAGACCGCGCGGTAGTCGGCGTCCGGGCCCCCCTGGCCGAGGATGTCGCGCACCGCGATGTCGGCCTGGTACATCGACATGTGGGTATAGGCGCCCTTGCCGGTGATGTCGCCGATGCCCCACAGTCGGTCGCCCGCGCGCATCCGCTCGTCGACCTCCAACACGCGGGCCGCCGGATCGAGCCCGACGGTCTCCAGCCCGAGGTCGGCGAGGTTGGCGCGCCTCCCCGCGCTGACCAGCAGCTTGTCGGCCGACACCCGCTGGTCGCCCACGGTGAGCGTGAAGGCCCCGTCGGCATAGGCCACCGACTCGACGGCAGCACCGGTCAGCACGCGGACGCCGTCGCGGCTGAGCGCGCCTTCGACGAGCCGGCTCGACTCGGGCTCCTCCAGCGCGAGGATGCGGTCGAGCGCCTCGACGACGGTCACGGTGACGCCGAACCGGGCGAACGCCTGGGCCATCTCCAGCCCGATCGCTCCGCCCCCGAGCACGATGAGCGAGGCGGGCAGCTGCTCGAGCCGGACGGCGTCGCGGTTGGTCCAGGAGGGCGTCTCGGCCAGGCCGTCGATCGGCGGCACCGCCGGCTCGGTGCCGGTGTTGAGGACGACGCCCAGCCGGGCGTCGTAGGTCGTCGGGCCGACCTCCACCCGGCCGGGTCCGACCAGGCGCCCCGCGGCCTTGACCACCGTGACGCCGGCCTTCTCCAGCCGCTCGACGGCGACGCGGTCGTCCCAGTCATCGGTGGCCTCGTCGCGGATGCGGTCGGCCACCGGCGTCCAGTCGGGCCGAACGTCCGCGGCCCCAGCGAGCGCGAAGACGCGCCGAGCCTCGGCCAGCGCATCGGCGGCGCGGATCATCATCTTGGAGGGGATGCACCCGAAGTAGGGGCACTCCCCACCGACCAGCCGGCGCTCCACGCCGACGACCTTGAGCCCTGCCTCGGCCAGGCGGCGGGCGGCGTCCTCGCCACCCGGGCCGAGCCCGATCACCACGACATCGACGTCCATCACGTCAGCCTTCCAGGGGGTCCCAAACGCGAGGCTCAGCGCGCGAGGTGGCGGGCGCGCGCGAAGCAGAACAGCCCGAAGCAGATGATCCCGAGCGCGATCGCGGTCAGCAGGACCGTGCCGAAGGGCTGGTGCAGCACCTTGCCGAGGGCCTGGTCGAGGCCCGTCGACTTGCGCGCGTCGTGGGTGATCCCGGCATAGGTGACGAAGCCACCGATCACGGCGAACGCGACCCCCTTGGCCGAGTAGCCGAGCTTGCCGATCAGCAGATAGACCCGTCCCGCGGACCCGCTCGTGCCCTCGCTGTCGAGGCGCTTGCGGAACTTCTCGGTCCACCCGATCACGACCAGCGCCGCGCCGTACGCCAGGATGCCGAGGCCGGCGGCGGCGACCAGCCACTGCCCGGCCGGAAGGTCCATCAACGTGGCCGTGGTCGACGTCGCGCCACCCGAGGACGACCCGCTGCCGGTCGCCACCTGGACCGCGCTCACGCCGAGCACGGCATAGACGACCGCCTTGCCGGCCGACACCAGCCGCTTGCGCAGCCGGGCGCTGCCCTCCTCGTCACGATGGCCCGCGAGCGCCTCGAGGAGGCGCCACCCCACGAGCAGGAACAGTCCCACCGCCACCGCCCACACCACGACGACCCCGAAGGGCTGGCGGGCGAGCGCGTGCAGCGCCCCCTGGCTCGACGCGTTGGCCCCGCCGCCGAACGCAAGCTGCAGCGCCAGCCACCCGACCAGCAGATAGACCAGGCCATAGGCGACCAGGCCGAACCGCACCAGGTGGTCGAGCAGGTCGCTCTCGTCCAGCCGCCGGCCGACCCTGTCGGCACGATGGGACACGTCGGTCATGGTGGCTCCCTCGGTCGCCGGGCGACCTCGGGCGTCGCCCCCGCGGGCGTCGTACCCCACCGAGGGGGGCTCAGTCCTCGACCAGCTGGCCCTTGTCGCGCACGACGGCGCCGAGCAGGCCGTTGACGAAGTTGGGCGACTCGTCGGTCGACAGGTCCCGCACCAGCGCCATCGCCTCGGAGACCGCGACGGCGTCGGGGACGTCCTCCTCATAGAGGACCTCGAAGACCCCGATGCGCAGCGCCGCTCGGTCGATGGCGGGCATCCGCTCGAGGGTCCAGCCCTGGGAGTAGGACGACAGCAGCCCGTCGATCCGCTCGCGATGGGCGGCCACACCGCGGATCAGCGAGGAGGTGTAGTCGTTGGTCGGTCCCTCGCCGTCGGCGATGCGCTGGTCGAGCGTCGCCACCGGGTCATCGCCCCGGAGCTCGGCGGCATAGAGCAGGTCGAGGGCCCGCTTGCGCGCCTTGGAGCGGGCGGCCATCAGCCGCTGACGCGGCCGAGGTAGGAGGAGTCGCGGGTGTCGACCTTGAC
>JAGQUE010000298.1 GCA_020438665.1 Nocardioidaceae bacterium
GTCGCCGGCGGCGACGGCAGCCTGCACGCCGTGGTCGCGGCCCTCCACCGCCGCAACGAGCTCAAGAGCGCGGTCCTCGGCCTGCTGCCACTCGGCACCGGCAACGACTTCGCCCGCCACATCGGCATCCCCCTCGACGTCGAGGAGGCCGCGCGCGTCGTCGTCCACGGCCGGGTGCGGCCCGTCGACCTGATCGTCGACGAGGTCGGCCAGATCGTGGTCAACAGCGTCCACCTCGGCGCCGGGGCCGAGGCCGCCCGCCACGGCGCCGACTGGAAGACCCGCCTCGGCTCGCTCGGCGTCGGCAAGGTCAACCTCGGCAAGCTGGGCTACCCCCTCGGCGCGCTGCGGTCCGCCATCGCGCCGCCGACCCTGCGGCTCCACGTCGAGGTCGACGGCCAGGTGGTCAACGACCTCAACCGCCCCGTCCTCATGCTCGCCATCGGCAACGGCGCCACGGTCGGCGGTGGCACCGCCCTCACCCCCCAGGCCGACGCGCGCGACGGCAAGGCCGACGTGATGATCTCGCGCGCGGTCGGCCCGTTGGCGAGGCTCGGCTATGTCGGCGGGCTGATGGTGGGCCGCCACCACCAACGCGGGGACGTCGTCTATCTCCGCGGGCGGGAGGTGTCCGTGTCCGGCGAGCAGTTCTGGCTGTCGGCCGACGGCGAGATCTCCGGGCCCGAGCGTCAGCGCACCTGGCGTCTCGAGCCGAGCGCCTACTCGATGGTGCTGCCGGACTGACCGGACCCCGGGACCGGCGTCCGCCCCAGCTCGGCGCTTGTTAGCGTTGCAGGTCGCACCCCGATCCCCGACGACCCGACCCACCCTCAGCAGGAGCATGACCATGGCACGACGCGGACCGTCCGGAGACCCCGTGGACTGGGTGACCCGGGCCGCCGACGAGGCGATCGCCCACGCCGGCGAGGGCAACCTGGTCACCTGCGCCTCCGGGATCTCCCCCTCGGGGCCGATCCACCTCGGCAACCTGCGCGAGTTCTTGTCGGTGCACTTCGTGGCCGACGAGATCGCGCGCCGCGGCGTACGCGTGCGACACCTGCAGAGCTGGGACGACTACGACCGTTTCCGCAAGGTGCCCCACGGCGTCGACGAGTCGTGGAACGAGCACATCGGCCGGCCGCTGTCGGCTGTCCCCGACCCGTGGGAGTGCCACGAGTCATGGGCCGAGCACTTCAAGGCGCCGCTGCGCGACGCCCTCCGCGAGCTCGGCTGCGACATGGTCGAGATCGACCAGACCCAGATGTACACCTCCGGCGCCTACCGGGAGCAGATCCTCGAGGTGGTCCGGCGGCGCCGCGAGATCGACGAGGTGCTGGCCCGCTACCGCACCAAGGAGGCCGTCTCCGCCGACAGCGACGAGGAGGCCGCCGCCTATGCCGACTCCGTGGCCTATGACGAGGACGACGCCACCGGCGGCACCGACGACGACCTCAGGCACTTCCCGTTCAAGCCCTACTGCCGCCAGTGCACCCGCGATCTGGTCACGCTGACGTCCTATGACGACGAGACGACCGACCTCGCCTACACCTGCCAGGCCTGCGGCTTCTCCGGCGTCACCAACCTGTCGACCCAGAACGAGGGCAAGCTGGTCTGGAAGATCGACTGGCCGATGCGGTGGGCCTTCGAGAAGGTCGACTTCGAGCCCGCCGGCGCCGACCACGCCAGCCCCGGGTCGTCGTTCACCGTCGGCCACGAGCTGGTCGAGAAGATCTGGGAGTTCCCGCGGCCGACCTGGTTCCGCTACTCCTTCGTCGGGTTCGCCGGGATGACCAAGATGTCGTCGTCCAAGGGCGGCGTCCCGACCGCCGCCGACGCGCTGGAGGTGCTCGAGGCGCCGCTGCTGCGCTGGCTCTATGTCCGGCGGCAGCCCAAGCAGGCCTTCGACATCGACTTCGGCCCCGAGGTGGTCCGCCTCTATGACGAGTGGGACGCGCTGACCAAGAAGTCCGCCGACCCCGGCAAGCGCGACGTCCAGGTGCTCGCCTGGGAGCGCGCCTCCAGCACGGCCAGCCACGGTCAGCTGCGCACCCCCGAGGTCACCGTCCCCTTCCGCGTGCTGTCGTCGGTGGCCGACGTCACCGCCGGATCGGCCGACCAGATCAGCCGGATCGTCGCCGAGGTCGGCCACGTCCACGACACCGTGGACCAGCTCGAGCCGCGGCTGTCCAAGGCGATGCGCTGGGTGTCGGAGTTCGTCCCCGCCGAGGACCGTACGACGGTGCGCACGGCCGCGGACGCCGTACGGCTGGCCGCGCTGTCGGAGCGGGAAACCCGGTGGGTCGACCTGCTCGTCGACGGGCTCGCGGACGAGCCCGACCTCGACGAGGTGACCGCCCTGATCTATGGCGTCCCCAAGCTCGCGCTCGGGATGGCCATCGCCGACGCGCCGACCGAGGAGGTCAAGGCGGACCAGAAGGCATTCTTCCGGCTGCTCTACAACCTGCTCGTCGACGCCGACCGTGGGCCTCGGCTGCCGACTCTCGTCATGGCGCTCGGGACCGAACGGGTCTGCTCGCTGCTCGGCCGCTGACCGCGTC
Source organism: Nocardioidaceae bacterium (assembly GCA_020438665.1). The sequence continues at coordinate 2,559 of JAGQUE010000298.1, forward strand.
GATCGTGGGTCAGCCGGCCGGCTCGACCACCGACTGCGGCGCGCCGGCCGGACTGTCCTGCTCAGTGAGGTGGCGCGGTCGCGCATAGGCCAGCGACGCCACCAGGCCCACGACGAGGATCAGGGCCGGGAGCAGCATCGACTCGGCCATCGCCTTGCTGAACGGCTCGAGCACCTGAGCCGGCATCCCACCGCCGGCGGCGCTGCCCTCGCTCGGCGAGAACTGGAGTCCGTTGGCGGCCAGGCGCGAGTCGATGAGCACCGCGATCGCGGCCGAGCCGAGCACCGAGCCGACCTGCCGCGTGGCGTTGTAGACGCCCGCCCCCGCCCCGGCGCGATAGAGCGGCAGGTTGCGGGTCGCGGTCGCGCTGGTCGGTGCCCAGACGAAGGCGCTGCCGGTGCCCAGGAGCGCCATCGGCAGCAGGATCTGCCACGTGGCGGCGGTGGGCGTCATCACCCGCGACAGCCACAGGAACGACCCCATCACCGCGAGGAAGCCGAATCCGGCCAGCCACCGCGGGTGCACCCGGTCGGTCAGCTTGCCGACCGGCTGGGCGAGCACGATCGACATGATCGCCATCGGCACCAGTAGCAGGGCGGCCCTGGTCGGCGACAGCCCCCGGACCAGCTGGGCATAGAGCATGATCGGGAAGCCCATGGCGGTCACAGCCAGCCCCATGCTCGAGATCGCGACGTTGGCCAGGGAGAAGTTGCGGTCGCGGAAGAGCACCATCGGCACCAGCGGCTCGGCCTTGTTGACGAACTGCCACGCCACGAACGCCATCAGCAGCACCAGGCCCACGCCGATCAGCAGCGGCACCGACACCCAGCCGGTGATCGTCGACCAGTCGTATTGGTGACCCTCCTGGATCCCGAAGACCAGCGCCACCATGCCGACACCGCTGAGCGCCACACCGAGCCAGTCGAACTTGTGGGGATGGGTCTCGAGGTGCGGCACGAGCCGCCACGCCAGCACGAAGCCGACGATCCCGACCGGGACGTTGATGAAGAAGATCCACTCCCAGCCGAGCGCGTCGACCAGGATGCCGCCCAGCAGCGGCCCCACCAGGGTGGCCACTCCTGCGGTGGCGCCCCACAGGCCCATCGCCTTGCCGCGCTGGTCGGGCGGGAAGATGCGGGTGATGATGGCCATCGTCTGAGGCGTCATCATCGCGGCTCCGAGCCCCTGGAAGACGCGGGCGATGACCAGCCACTCGACCGACCCGGTCAGGCCGCACCACAGGGACGACACCGTGAACACCGCGAGGCCGGTGAGATAGAGCCGCTTCTGGCCGAACCGGTCGCCCAACCGACCGGTGATCAGCACCGGACCGGCATAGGCCAGCAGATAGGCGCTGGTCACCCAGACGACGGCGTTGACGTCGGCCTGGAGGTCCTGGATCAGGGCCGGCGTCGCCACCGACACGATCGTCATGTCGACGAGGATCATGAAGAATCCCAGACACAGCGCCCACAGCGCCGGCCAGGGATGGGTGATGGGTCCGGGAGCCGAGCGCGCGTCGGGAGCGACCTGGGTCATGTCGACACTCAACACCGTGGCACCGACACCTGTTCCGCCCGTTCCGCTCCCGCGCGTCCTTCACGGGGCGCGGAGCAGATCTTGGCGCAGCGGGCTGCGCCCCTGGGCCGTGGTGAGAGGCTGTCGCCATGACCTACCAGGACCTGATGGCCGGGCCGCCCCCGACGCTGCTGCCCGAGGACCCCGCCGCCGCCGAGCTCGCCGCAGGGCAGTCGCCCGCCGACGTCGTACGCCGGCACCCGGCGTCGCCCGCGGCGTGGGCAGCGCTGGCCTCGTCGGCCGAGGGCTCCGGCGCCGACGACGTCACCGTCTATGCCTTCGCGCGGGTCGGCTACCACCGCTCGCTGGACATGCTGCGCCGCAACGGCTGGAAGGGCCACGGCCCGATCCCCTGGGAGCACGAGCCCAACCGCGGCTTCCTCACCTGCCTGGCCACGCTGGCCCGCAGCGCGCGCGCCATCGGCGAGACCGACGAGTGGGAGCGCTGCTCGACGTTCCTGCGCGACTCCAGCCCCGCCGCCTTCGACACCCTGTTGGGCTGACGCGGCTCACCCCACCTCCCGGCCCGACCCACCTCCCGGCCCGACCCAACTCCCGCGCCGCTGTGGCGGGTTAGTGACCGGTATACCCGTCACTAACCCCCCATGGCCCCGCACCAGTTGGGAGGCAGCTCCCCTGGAGTACGACGTCGCGGGTTCGCCGCAGCGAAGCGTGCCAGCTCCTCGGGCAGCCGGCAGCCGAACCGCCGACGCGTGGCGGCTTCCTCACGACGCAGCCGCACCAGGGTCGCCTCGCGCCGGGAGAAGAGGTCAACCCACGTGACATGGGAGATCCCGAGGCCGAGCGTGGCGATGTCGGTGTCCCGCTGACGATCGAGCCAGGCCACCTCGGCGGGGTCGGTCGTGGCCACGCCACCGTGCTCGGGAGGCAGATACTTCACCTTGCCGTCGAACTCGATCACGTGACACCCCACGCGCAGGTCACACCAGCGCACCCCGCCGGCGACCGGCACCGGAAACTGCAGATCGATGTCGCTGAACCCAAGCTCCGCCAGCAGGATCCGGGTCAATGACTCGCCTGGCGACTCAGCCCTGGCGTCGCCGAAGCCGAAAGCGCTCCGCGCCCTGCGGACATGAGGCCAGCTCGTCATCCGGGCGAGCTCGAGCTCGAACGCGCGGCGGGACACGCCCCGGTGCAGGACGTTGTCGATCGCAGCGACCCCCGACGCGAAGCCATGCTCCCTGGCGAGATCCAGCGCGGTCCGCGCCAGACCCGTCATGGCCATGCCATCACGGCGGACGACATCAGCCGGCAGCTCCCGACCGAGATGGTGCTTCACACCGTGACGCGTGCGGGAGCCGCCCACGCCGGGACGTGTGACATGAATCAGCTGGGAGCGCGCAGCGACAAGAGGGACCGCGAGGGCACGAGCAGCCGAGTCGTGACTGAGCAGATGGGGCGTTGCCATGTCGAGGTGCGCGGCGATGTCCCGCCACCGTGAGCGCTCGTGGTCGTCGGCAGCGTCCCAGCTCGCCCGCAGCAGATAGACGCCTCGTCGGACGACCCGCCACGGGCCCCGAGGCCGAAGGCACCCGCGGATCTCGTCGGCAGAGTAGCCCGAACCGAGGGCCTGCTGGCGGGTGAAGAGGCCGACCTGGGGGATTGAGAGCGCCATGAGCGCCGGGCGCAGGGCCTGGTCCATGCCGGCATCGTGACGGCGCTGAGCCTCGTGCCGTGGAGAAGGACCGACGGCTGTGGACGGGGCGGCATCCAGCTGTCCCTGTGCGCCTGTGGTGGTCTGACGTGACCCCATCGGCTCTTTCGCGCGGCTGTGGGGGGTTAGTGACCGGTATACCGGTCACTAACCCCCCACAAGGGCGCGGCAGTTGGGAAAGCGAGTGCGGCGTACGGCGTCAGGCGCCGAGCGAGTGACCGGTGGAGGAGAGGTTCTCGCAGGCCTCGACGACGCGGGCAGCCATGCCCTGCTCGGCGGCCTTGCCCCAGGCACGGGGGTCATAGACCTTCTTGTTGCCGACCTCGCCGTCGATCTT
>JAGQUE010000299.1 GCA_020438665.1 Nocardioidaceae bacterium
AGCTCCGCCGGAGCCCAAGGCCTCATGCAGTTCATGCCCGCCACCTGGGCCAGCTACGGAGTCGACGGCAACGGAGACGGGAGAGCCGACATCCTCAACGACGCCGACTCGGTCATGAGCGCCGCCAACTACCTCACCGCATCCGGCGGCCACAACGGCCCCGACGGCATCCGCGACGCCCTCTTCGCTTACAACCGAGCCACCTGGTACGTCAACGACGTCCTCTTCTACGCCGCCGCGTACGGGGGCGGCACAGTCGCCTGTCCGGCCAATTGAGGGATCAGATGCAGAGTTCGCTCGTTCGCACGCTCGGGTTCTAGCCGTCGCTCACACCGTGGCATGCACTGGCCTGCTACTCGTGCACTTATCGTATCGGACGAGCGCAGGTCAGGGCGGCATGGCCGGCGTCAGCCATGCGTGCGGCGACGGTGCGTTGGGCAAGTTCGGGCGGAAGCATCTCGGAGAACTTGAGCTGTTTGATGGCGCGTTCGTCGACGAGGGGCACGATTCCGCTGAGGTCCTCGCCGAGGTCGGTCTGCGCCTTCTCCAAGGCTGCGCGGACGGTCTCTGCGGTGGTGTCGCTGCGGAGGGCGATCTGCCAGTTGTCCCAGGCGACTGTCTCGCCGAGCAGGTCTGGTGCGGCGTGGTCGATGGCGGCGACGAGGACAGCGTTGGCTCGGGCGCCGGCCCAGGTCCACCAGCGGTTGCGTGCGCCGTCAGGTCCGATGACCGTCCCATCGGCCCAGACTCGTTCCACAAGCTCTTCGCGAGCGAGCTCAAGTCGGTCGATGGAGCGCTGGGTGAGGTGCACTCGCGCTGGCGTGGCTCCGAGCAGGACGCGTCGGATGGCGTCGGCGAGAGCCCAGGACTGGGCTTGGGGCATGCTCATCCACCGGGGCGCCTCGCCTTTGCGGGCAGGCTCGACGTACGCCTTGCGGCGCTTCCAGTCGATGTAGGTCACGTGCCAGGGTCGGCCGGCGAGCGTGAGGAGGCGGGGGTCGGCAACCTTGCGCATGAGGAGCATGGGGTCGACGGAGCCGACCTGCTCGCGGCCGTGGAAGACCTGGACCTCGGGGTCGGCGGTGAAGACGGCCATGAGGTCGCGGAAGTGCGTCGTCCCATAGCGCCGCTCCGTCTCGGGGCCGATGAACAGCATTCCCGAGTCTTGGTCGAGATGGCCGGTCTCAAGCAGCCACTCCTCAACAATCGCGGCGTCTCCTGAGGATCCGAGCTCCAGCCCCCCGAGCTCATCGACCCAACGCCCCGATCCGACCTGTCGGTGTTGAAGGGTGATGCCGAGCAGTTGCTGGGCGAGGATGTGCCGCGGGGTCGGTGGCGGCACGACCGGCTCGACGTACCCCTCGGACCACAGCAGCAGCAAGCCCGCTGCCCGCACGAAGTCGCTATCCGTGGCTTCGAGGAAGAGCATGTTGCGAGCGGTGCCAGGTCGCCGGCCGGTGCGCCCCAACCGTTGGAGCAGCGAGGCGACGGTCGACGGGGCGCCGACCTGGACCACCCGGTCGAGGTCGCCGACATCTATTCCGAGCTCGAGGGTGGAGGTGGAGACGATGACGCAGTCCCGGGCTTCGGCGAACGCTTGCTCGGCTCGGCGCCGCTCGTCGACGGAGAGCGAGGAGTGCGACACGAACGTCTCGGTCTGCCGGTCGCGCAGGCCTTCGGCGAGGGTCTCGACCGCGCGCCGCGAGTCGGCGAAGACGAGCCGCTTTTCGCCATGGTGGAGGGCCGCGATGACCGTGGCGGCGTTGTCGACGGTGCCGACATAGTCGAGCGTGAGGTCCGGCTCCACGGTGCCAGGCACCTCGGGGGCCAGAACAGCGGCTGCCCGATCGGCGGCGTGGTTGCTGCCCTGCAGCCAGCCGAGCAGCTCTGGAGCGTTGCCGACGGTGGCGGACAGGCCGATGCGTTGCAGCGGCCGACCGGTGAGTGCGGTGAGGCGTTCCAGGACGGCGAGCAGGTGCCAGCCGCGGTCGTCGCCGGCGAAGGCGTGCACTTCGTCGACGACGACGGCCCGGACGTCGGCGAAGACGAGCATGGGGTCGAGCAGCCGCGAGACGAGCATCGACTCCAGCGACTCCGGCGTCGTGAGCAGCACGTCGGGCCGGTCGAGCGCCTGTCGGCGCCGCACCCCTTGGCCGGTGTCGCCGTGCCGCACGCTCGCGCGTCGGCCAAGCCAGCTGGTGTATGCGGTGAGCCGCGGCTCGAGGTTGTTCAGCAGCGCCTTGAGCGGGCAGACATACAGCACGGAGAGGCCCTGCCAGTGCTCGGAGGTCATCCGCGTGAGCAGTGGGAACATCGCTGCCTCGGTCTTGCCGCCGGCGGTGGGTGCCAGCAGGAGCGCGTCATGCCCGAAGAGGACCGGCTGGATCGCGTGCTCCTGTAAGGGTCGCAGCGCGGGCCAGCCGAGGGTGTTGACCACGTGGTGCTGGATCACCGGGTCCAGGGCGGAGAACCCGTCTGCGGGAGGGGTCACAGGTCCAGCTCGACCTCGTCGGCGGAGCCGGCCGACTCACGCCGCCCCGCACCTCCGGCGGCGGCCTGCCTTTCGACCTCGCTGAGCTCGTCGTGGCGGAGGGTGAGCGCGTAGTCCTGGCGCGGGTCGAAGTCGGGGAACTGGTCGACCCGGTCGAGGACCTCACCGACGAGCTTCTTGAGGAACACCCGTGGGGCGATGCCGACCTTGCCGCCGAGGTTGCCGGTGACGGCGCTGGCCAGCTCGGCGACATACTCGTCGTTGACCACGGACTGGATGCGGTCGGCGTGGGAGGTGCCGTCCGCATAGAGGTCACGGACCTTGGTGCCGACCGCGAGAAGTGAGCCTTCGTCGAAGCCGGCGAGGCGGACCTGGACGGCGCGGGGGTTGTCGAAGCGGGCGTCGGTGGAGAAGTCGACGGCGAGCCGCTGGGCGAGTGGCGGCAGCCGCGGCACCCCGGACGGGCCGTCGAAGAAGGCGGGCGTGCCGGTGACCATGAGGTAGAGGCCGGGGAAGCGGCCGGAGTCGACCTCGTCGATGAGCTGGCGGATGGCGTTGAGAGCCTTGTCGCGGACGTCGCCGCGCATCCGCTGGAGCGTCTCGACCTCGTCAAGCACGAGCAGCAGGCCGGGGTGTCCGGCGTCGCGCAGGACGATGAGCAGCCCTTGGAGGAACCCGAGCGCGCCGAAGTGGTCGAGGTCGCCGCGCACGCCAGCTGCCCTCTTGGCACTGGCGGCCACGTGCGGCTGCCCGCCAAGCCAGGCAGCGAGGGCATCAGCGGTCGCGGACTCGCCGTCAGCGACGGCGTGTCGGTATGCGCGCAGGGCGAGCGCGAAGGCTGGGGTTTTGTTCGTCACCGCGGCGAGCCGCTGGGTGAGCAGGTCCTCGACCGCGTCCATGACCCGCGCGGGGCTGGCGGTCTCGAGGCTCGGGTCGGCGAGGACGGCGTCGGTTTCAAGGGTGAAGAGCCACGAGTCGAGGACGGAGCGGAAGGCGCTTGGGGCGACCGAGGCGGTGCGCAGCGACTCGGTGATCCGCCGGTAGACGGTCTCGAGCTTGTGCAGCGGGGTCTCGGTCTCGGAGACCTGCACCTCCGCGGTCGCGAAGCCGCGACGCAGGGCCTGCTCGGCCAGGTGCCGGGTGAAGAACGTCTTGCCCGAGCCGTACTCGCCGCGTACGGCCTTGAAGACGGCGGAACCGCCGGACGCGGCGGCCAACTCCGAATCCAGCGCGGAGCCGAATCGCTCCAGCCCCACCGCGAGCAGGTCCAGCCCGTTCGCGGGTACCGTTCCGCGGCGCAGAGCGTCGATCACTTCACGACGGCGACGCGGGGAGACCTCAG
>JAGQUE010000300.1:0-722 GCA_020438665.1 Nocardioidaceae bacterium
CCGCTGCGCAAGAAGATCGCCGACATCACCGAGATGCTGGCCCGCGAGGACGAGAACACCCAGGAGCTGCTGGCGACCTGGCAGGGCACGGGTGCTCGCGGCGACCGGTCCAAGAAGGCGCCGGTGCCCGGCCTGTCCAAGATGAAGGCCTCCGACGTCGCCCCCGACATCGCCGGGCTCCCGAGCGCCGACCTCGCCGAGCTCATCCAGCAGCTCACCGACCAGATGAAGGCCGCCGCCGCCGAGCTCCAGTTCGAGGTCGCCGCCCGGCTGCGCGACGAGATCTCCGAGCTCAAGAAGGAGCTCCGCCAGATGATGGAAGCCACTCGTTAAGTGCACATCTTCGGCTTCACCACCTATGGCGGACCGGAGGCCGCGTCGCTGCTCGAGGTGCCCTCTCCGGCGCCCGGGCCGGGTGAGGTCCTGGTCGACCTTCGTGCGGCGGGCGTCAACCCGGCCGATATCAAGGTGCGGTCGGGCGAGCGGCAGGGCGTGATCGAGGTGCGGTTCCCGATGGCGATGGGCCGCGAGGCCGCCGGGGTGGTGGTCGCCGTCGGCGAGGGGGTGACCGGGTTCCGCCCGGGCGACGAGGTCTTCGGCGCGACCGCCGGAGGCACCGGAGGTCTCTCGGAGCAGGTCCTGCTCGACGCGTCCGCCGCAGCTCGTCGACCCAGGACGCTGGGCTGGGAGCAGGCCGCCTGTATTCCCGTCTCGGCCGGCAC
>JAGQUE010000300.1:783-2319 GCA_020438665.1 Nocardioidaceae bacterium
CGGCGGCGTCGGCACGTCGGTGATCCCACTGGCCGTCGCGCGTGGCCTCCGCGTCGTCGGCGTCGCATCGGCCGCCAAGGAGGGCCTGGTCGACTCACTCGGTGCCGAGCACGTCCCCTCCGGCGACGGTTGGGACGAGCGGGTCCGTGCGCTGGCTCCCGGCGGCGTCGACGCGGTCTTCGACCTGGTCGGTGGTGAGGTGCTGCGGGCCGGCGCTCGTCTGCTCTCGGGCCGGCGCGGCCCGGTCAGCATCGCTGCTCCCGGGCTCGCGGCCGAGCTCGGTGGTGGTGGGGTGACCCGACGCCGTGCGACCGAGGTGTTCGGCCAGGTCGCCGAGCTCGCGGCAGCAGGCGTCCTCGACATCCACGTGTCGGCGGTCTTCCCGCTGAGCCGCGCCGCCGAGGCGGTCGCCCTCGTCGAGTCCGGTCACGCCACCGGCAAGGTGGTCGTCGTCCCCGACGGTCGCTAGGTTCTGCTGATGGACGTGGAGGCGATCCGCGAGCACGCCCTCGCCAAGCCGGGGGCTTGGTTCGACACCCCCTGGGAGGACGACGCCGTTGTGAAGGTCGCCGAGGGGGACCGCGCGCGGATCTTCGTCTTCTTGGGTGATGACTCGATCGGCGTGAAGGCTGGCTTCGTCCGCCAGGTCGCCGACGAGTGGCTGGCCCGCTATCCCGACGGCGCCCGCGTCATGCCCTATCTGGGCCGGTCCGGCTGGAACAGCCTCTCGCTCGCCGGTGAGATCCCCGACGACGAGCTCCTCGACGCGGTCGACGAGTCCTACCGCCTGGTCGTCTCCCGGCTCCCACGCGTCCACCGCCCCCTGGGCTGGGAGGGCTGACGAGGGTCCCCCCGGCCGTTCGAAAAGAATTTCTGAAAGTGTCTCACCAGGCGAGACCAGCCGGCGCTTTCGGGGCCCGATTGTCGGTGGCCCCTGGTTGGGTTAACCCATGAGCAGCCAGCGTGATGAGCGGGTCCAGCCCCCGGGTTCGCCCGGCGCGGTGCTGGCGCTCGCGCGTTCGGCGAAGGCCGCGGAGCTGGCTGCTGGTGTCGATCTGATGGTCGCGGCGGTGGAGTGGGCCAGCATGCATGAGCCGGGCCCGGGTGATGAGGCCGCCTGGTATGTCGCCGGTGAGTTCCTCCCGATTGCGGGGGAGGGTGCGCCTCTGGTGGCGGAGTTCGCGGTCGCGGAGTTCGCCGCCGCGATCGGGCTGACCACCGATGCCGGGAAGGCGCTGGTGGGTCGTGCGGTGGAGATCTGCCATCGTCTCCCGAAGCTGTGGAAGCTGCTGAAGGCGGGGCGGGTGGCGGCGTGGCAGGCCCGGCGGGTCGCCGACCACACCCTGGCCCTGAATGCGGCTGCGGCGGGGTTCGTGGATGACCAGGTCGCGGCGGTGGCTGGGAAGATCGGGCCGGTCCAGCTCGAGCGGCTGGTCCGGGAGGCGGAGTGCCGGCACATGCCCCAGGTCGCCCAGTGGCCCGATGACCCGATGTCCAAGCCGGACGGCCGTGGGGTGTTCCTGGACACCGACCAGG
>JAGQUE010000005.1 GCA_020438665.1 Nocardioidaceae bacterium
CCCAGCCGTGGTGGGCGATGGCGGGGCCGACGACCAGCGACGCGTCGGTCACGCGGCCGGTCACGACGACGTCGGCCCCGGCGCGGAGCGCCTCGGCGATGCCGGCGGCGCCGAGATAGGCGTTGGCCGTGAGCGCGCCGGTGAAGCCCAGTTCGTCGGCGCGGTCGCGGAGGTCATCGCCCTCGAGGTGGGCGATCACTGGGTCGAGGCCGAGGCCGCGAGCGACCTCGCGTAGCCGCTCCGCCAGCCCGGCGGGGTTGAGACCGCCGGCGTTGCTGACGATGCGGACCCCGCGTTCGAGTGCGAGGCCGAGCGACTGCTCGACCTGCCTGACGAACGTGCGGGCATAGCCGAGCGAGGGATCCTTGAGGGTGTCGCGGCCCAGGATGAGCATGGTGAGCTCGGCGAGGTAGTCGCCGGTCAGGACGTCGAGCGGCCCGCCCTCGAGCATCTCGCGCATGGCGCCGAGCCGATCGCCATAGAAGCCCGAGCAGTTGCCGACCAGGAGGGGTTCAGCCACGCGGCCGCCTCCCCTCGCCCGCCGGCCCGGCGAAGGCCTGGGCGATCGTGAGCCACTGCTCGGCGTCCGTTCCGGTGGTCACCAGGTCGGTGTCGTCACGATGGACGCGCTGGGTGACGAGCCGGCAGAAGTCCCCCGCCGACCCGCTCACGCGCTGGGCTGCGTGCTCGGGGCCCCAGACCCAGGCCTCGCCCGACGGCGCGACCAGCTCGACCCGGAACTCCTCGGCGGGCGGCGTGAGCCCGTGGGAGCGGAAGGAGAAGTCGCGGGTGCGGATGCCGAGGTGGGCGACGTGACGGATCCGGTCGGTGGCCCCGGGCTCGACGCCCAGCGCCTCGTGGACGTCGAGGGAGTGGGCCCAGGTCTCCATGAAGCGCGCGGTCGCCATCGACGCGGCCGACATCGGCGGGCCGAACCAGGGCAGCTTGGTGCCGTCTGGCAACGCCCGCAGGGCCGCCGTGAGCGCCGTACGGGCGCCGCGCCAGCGCGCCAGCAGGTCGGCCGGCGCGACGGCGCCTCCCGTGAGAGCGGCCTTGTCGACGATCCCGTCGGGGTCGGCGATCGCGTCGACGACGAGGGCGTCCCAGGCCGCCGTGTCGGTGGCCGCCGCCAGGGCGGCCTCATCGGTCCAGGCGAGGTGCGCGACCTGGGTGGCGACGTCCCAGCCGGCGGCCGGAGTCGGGAGGCGCCAGGACCGCTCGGGGAGGTCGGCCACCAGCGCCTCGAGGCGGTCGCCCTCGGCGGTCAGGTCGACCAGGACGGCGTCGACGATGTCGCTCATGCGGGGTCCTCCTGGAGCGCCTTGTCGAGGGTCTCGGCCCAGCGGTCGAGAATGCGCTCGCGACGCTTGGCGTCGTCGGTGATGGTGTTGGCGAGCCCCAGCCCGCGCACCAGGTCGAGGGTCGCCTGGACGAGCTCGCGCACGCCCGGGTGCGACTCGTCGGCGCCGAGCAGCTCGACCGTGACACGGTGCACCTCGCGCCCCACCCGCTGCTCGAGCGGGGCCACGGCGGCCAGCAGGGTCGGGTCGGTGCGGGCCGCCACCCACAGCTCCAGCGCCGCGGTGAAGACCGGGGAGCTGAAGTGGTCGCCGAGCATCTGGAGCACCGCACGGGTGCGGTGGGGGCCGTCGGGCAGCCGACGGGCCGCCTCGGCCAGCTCCTCACCGCGGACCTGGGTCAGATGGCCCACCGCGGCCACGACGAGATCGTTCTTGGTCGGGAAGTGGTGCAGCTGCGCGCCCCGTGAGACGCCGGCGCGCTCCGAGACGAGCGTGGTCGACGTCCCGGCGAAGCCGCGCTCGACCAGCAGCTCCACCGTCGCCTCCATCAGGCGCGCGCGCATGACCCGGGTGCGCTCCTCCTGGGGCACGCGCGTCGTGGTGGTCACCGGCCCATGGTGAGCGGTCACCAACAAACAGTCAAGACTGTCTTTTTATGATTGCCCCGTCATCGGGCAGCCGCTGACCTCCACCCGGTGGCCTCAGTAGGGTGAGGCCGTCATCCCACATCCGTCAGATCTTTGGGAGCCCGCACATGTCGGACCAGAACTACCCGCCCCAACCCGACCAGCCCAACCCCGGGCAGCCCGCCGGCGACGGCTCGCAGCCTCCCCCGCCGCCTTACGGCGCGCCCCCACCTCCACCCCCGGCCTATGGTGCGCCGCCGCCGGCCTATGGCGCCCCCCAGGGTTATGGCGCCCCGCCGCCGGCCTATGGCGCCCCCCAGATGGCCAACCCCTACGCCAGCGAGCCCGGTGGCGGCTACGCCCAGTGGGGCGACCGCGTCGTGGCCTACCTCTGGGACTTCATCGTCTATCTGTGGCCCGCCTACATCGTCATGTTCGCCGGCGGGATCATGTTCATCGTGGGCGGCGCCGCCAACGGCGGCAGCGGGTCCGGCGCGCTCCTGGCCGTCGGTGGCCTGCTCCTCTTCGCCGCGTTCGCCCTGAGCCTGTGGCGGATGATCACCAACTACTTCATCGACCAGGGACACACCGGCTACACCTACGGCAAGCGCAAGGTCGGCATCCGCCTGGTCCGCCTCGATGGCCAGGCCCCCGGCGTCGGCTCGTGCGTCGGGCGCTACTTCCTCCACTCGCTCATCAACCAGCTCTGCTACATCGACTTCCTCTGGCCGCTGTGGGATCAGCAGCGACAGACCCTCACCGACAAGGTCCTCAACACCGTCGTCATCAAGCAGCCCGACACCTCGCGCTGACCGACCACCCCGCCGGGGTGGCAGCCCTGGCCACCTCGGCGGATGGAGCGAGTCAGCGGTAGGTGAGGAGGGGCCCGGTCGGAGGGAGGTGAGGGTGCTCGTTGAAGGTGAGCAGGCGGGTGCCCGAGCCACCGACGACGACGCGGGTCAGCGAGGTGTTGACGAGCGAGACGTTCATCCGCAGCCAGATCCGGGCCAGGTCGGCGTCGCCGCCGTCGGGGTCGACCAGCGCCGCGACCGCGGCGGTGATGGGCCCGCCCGATGACACGACGACGGCGGTGCCGCCCGGGCCGGCGTGCTCACAGGCACGCTCGAGCGCACCCCTCACGCGGGCGACGAAGTCCGTGAAGGGCTCGATCCCCTCCGGCTCATGACCCGAGGTCCATCGGCCGAGCGCCAGCTCATAGACGCGTTGGAACTCCCGGCGGTCGCTGAGGTCGCTGACCCCGGGAGCCAGCGCCGACATCACGGCCAGGTGGTCGAACTCGTCCCAGTCAGGATCGGTCTCCCTGGGTGAGGTCCAGCCGCCACCCCCCGCCATCTCCTCCGCGGTGTGCTGCTGGCGGCGCAGCGCGCCGTGGAAGACCCGGTCGGGCGAGATCCCGCGTTCGGCGAGGTAGCGCCCGAGCAGCCGGGCCTGCTCACGGCCGGTGTCGGACAACACGTCATAGTCGGCGGCCCCGAAGGAGGCCTGGCCGTGCCGCACCAGCAGCACCGTGCCCATCGCGGTCTCCCGTCGCCTCAGCCGTGGATCACGCGCCGGCAGCGCTGCTCGAGATAGCCGACGGCCGGCCCGAAGACGGCGTACGCCTCGTTGGTCGTCTGGCCGTGGAAGAACCGGAACCAGATCTGCTGGGCGATCACCGCCAGCCGGAACAGACCGAAGACCTCATAGAACCGCCACTGGTCCGGTGAAACGGCGAAGCCCATGCGCGAGCAGTACCAGTCCACGATCTCGCGCCGGGTCCACATCCCCGGCGCGCTCGACGGCTGCCGCCGGAAGCCCTGGAAGAACTGGTCGTCGTCGGCCTGCACCCAATAGGCCGCCAGCCCGCCGAGGTCCATCAGCGGGTCCCCGATGGTCGCCATCTCCCAGTCGAGGACGCCGACCACGCGCAGCGGGTCCTGGTGGTCGAGCACGAGGTTGTCGAAGCGGAAGTCGTTGTGGATCAGGCAGTTGGCGACGTCGGCGGGCTGGTGCTCGCCGAGCCAGCCGGTGATGTCCGACCAGTCGCCAGTGTCATCGGTGCGGGCACGGGCGAGACGGTCGGTCCAGCCGGCGACCTGCCGACCGACATAGCCGTCGCCGCGACCGAGGTCGGCCAGCCCCGCGGCCGCCACGTCGACCTGGTGGAGTCGCACGAGGACGTCGAAGGCGTTCTCACACAGCGTGGCGACCTCCCCGCGCGACATCTCCCACGGGAGGTCGCGCCGCAGGATGGTGCCCTCGACCTTGTCCATCACATAGAAGTCCGAGCCGATCACCCCCGGGTCGTCACAGAAGCCCACCATCGAGGGAACGAGGTCGAAGACCGGCTTCAACGAAGCCTGGATGCGGAACTCGCGGCCCATGTCGTGGGCACTCTTGGCCTTGGCGCCCACGGGCGGCCGCCGCAGGATCAGCTCACGCCCGGGATAGCGCAGCAGATAGGTGAGGTTGGAGGCACCGCCCGGGAACTGCCTGACCTCGGGGGTGCCGACCAGGTCGGGCCGCACCCAGTCGGCGGCGTGGTCGTGGAGCCAGGCCGCCACGGCATCCGCGTCGAACGCGTCCTCCGCCCGCACCTGGAGGGCCGGGTTGCCCTGGCCCGCGGGGTGGTCGCTCACGTCGCCTCCTCCAGCTTGGCCGCCTGGGCGCGCATGAGGGCGTCGTACGCCGTCCGGTCCTGCGACTTCAGCAGCCAGGCGGCGCGCGCCGCCTCGTCGGGCAGCAGCAGCTCGACGCCGTGGTCGATGCCCTCGAGGACCTCGGCAGCAATGTCGTCGGCGGTGGTCGTCGACCGTTCGATGAGCCGGGCCACCACCTGGCCGACCGCGGGGTCGCTGCCCTGGATCGACTCCATCAGGTTGGTCCGGAAGTAGGACGGACACACCGCCATCGCGCGGACACCGTGACCTGCGAGCTCGTGGCCGGCGGTCTCGGTGAGGGCGACGACCGCGGCCTTGACCGCGTTGTAGGACGCCATCCCGGCCGGGTGGACGAGGCCGGCGAGCGAGGCGACGTTGACGAGCTGGCCGGACCCCTGACGCTTGAAGAGCGGGGTGAAGGTGCGCAGCCCCCGGACCATGCCGAACAGGTTGATCTCGAAGATCCACTGCCACTCGTCGATGGTCGCGACGTCGAGCCGGCCGCCGCCGGCGACTCCGGCGTTGTTGACCAGGACGTCGAGACCGCCCCAGCGCTCCTCGACGGCGGCCAGCGCGGCTGCCCAGTCGGCATCGGAGGTGATGTCGAGAGCGAGGTCGACATCGTGGGCGACCCGGTCGGTCGCCAGGACGTCGTCCCCGCACGCGCGGAACGCGCGGGCGAGCGCGGCTCCGAGTCCGGACGCGGCGCCGGTGACCAGGATGCGTCGAGCCATGGGCCGACCCTAGTCCCGCGCGACCGCGGCNNAGACGGGGAGGCCCAAGACGGGGAGTCCTAGACGGGGAGTCCCAGGGGAGAGTCTGGGGACGGTCAGGCGGCGACGGTCATCGTCACGCGCGCACGCTCCACCGGCTCCACCCACTCCTGCCGCACCCACATCAGGCGCACGGAGGACCAGATGAGGAACGGTACGGCGACCGCGAGCGACAGGTTCCAGATCGGGAGCCGCGCGAGCCCGGAGAACACGAGCCCGGTGAGCGTGGTGCTCAGCGCCAGCCGCGCGGAATAGCCGACCATGACGATCGGTGGCGCCGGGGTGGCCCGGGCCGAGCGCATGTCGACGGAGAAGGGCCGGGCCAGGGACCAGCGCATCGACGCACTGACGACCTGGACCGTGACGACGACCAGCGTCGACAGCAGCGCCGTGAGCTCGTGGGGAGCCGGGAGCCCGGCGCGCAGCGAGGCGAGCACGAGGGTGGCGCCCGACGCGACGAACAGCCACTCGCCCAGCACGACCACCCGGGCGGCGAAGACGGTGCCGGGAGACGCGGGCAGGCTCTCGCGCCAGAGCATGCCCCGGCCGTCGAGCACCCAGGCGTTGACGCCGAACAGCAGCGCCGCACCCGACGCGACCAGGCCGGGCAGGATCGTCATCGTCTCCCAGGCCAGGTTGCCGGCGAGGGCGACGAGGCCGGGGCCGATGGCGAGGACCATGAGGCCGCGGCGCATCGGGACAGACCGCCACACCGACGCGCGGTCGATGCGCATCAGCGCGGCCAGGTCCGAGCGGGGCCGGCGGCGGGCCTGACGCGAGCCGGTCTCGGCGCGGATCTCGTCACGAGGAGCCAGCCGCGCCGCGGCGTGGGCGGGCAGCGCGCCGATCACGACGGCGACAGCGAAGAGCACGAGCAGGGCCGCGGTCGTGACCAGCCAGCGCAGCCAGTCGCCCTCGCGGGCGGCGACCATGCCGCGCATGATCTGCGTCGTCGGCAGGGCGTCGAGGACGTCGGTCACGTGACCCGACAGCTGGATGACGACGGCGACCGCGCCGACGAAGAGCCCGAGCAGGCGCACGATCACGACGCCCTGCCAGCCTCGCCGTACCGTCTCGACGGTCCAGGCGACGGCCTGGCCGATCGCCGTCACGGAAGCAACCCACAGCAGCGCGATCAGGTCCGCCCCGATCAGCCAGCGGGGGCCGAGCGCATAGGCGGTGACCCCCAGCAGCATCCAGGTCTGCAGCAGCCAGGCGATGTTGAGCGGCGCGAAGAGCAGTGCGCCGAGGTGGTCGGTCGTCGGGCTGACCGGATAGGCGACGCCGTGCTCACGGGAAAGCAGCTCGCGACCGCCTCCCGAGGCGACCGACGAGACGATCGCCAGGATCAGCAGGCCGGCGAGTGCCGAGGGCAGCAGGATCAGGAACTGGGTGGCTCGGTCGCTCGCGGTCGTCAGGTCACCGGCGCCGGCGAGGAAGGCCGGCACGGTCGCCACGCCGAGCGTGATGACCGCGAAGACCGCCGTCACCCAGCGCGCGACCGACTTGCGGCGGATGGCGGCGGAGCGGAACCACAGCAGATGGCGAACGTCGACGACGGCCCGCCACGCGGCGCGGGCCCGTGACCAGGTCTCAGTCGAGGAGGGCGCGGTAGGCACGGGCGCCTTCCTCCCCTGCCATCTCACTGGCCGTCGCCGTAGCGACGCGTTCGCCGCCGCGGAGGACGAGGACGGTGTTGCAGGCCTGGATCGCCAGCTCACGCAGGTGGGTCGAGACCAGCACGGCCGCGCCGCGGGCACGGGCGTCGGCGATCACGTCGAAGGTCGCCTCGACGCCGATCGGGTCGACGCCGTCGAAGGGCTCGTCGAGCAGCAGCACGCGCGGGTGGTGGAACGCGGCGAGGATCACCGAGAGCCGCCGGCCCATGCCGTGGGAGAACCCGGCCGTCACGCGGTGGGCGACGTCGCCGAGCTCGAACCGCTCGAGCAGGTCACGGGCGCGGTCCTCCCAGTCCTCCATCCGGCGCAGCCGGGCGGCGAGCTGGAGGTGCTCCCACGGAGTGGCGCGCGGGATCAGGCCGCCCACGTCGGGGCAGTAGCCGCTGAGCTGCTTGACCTGGAGGGTGTGCTCGCGGATGTCGAGCCCGGCCACGGTGACCTGGCCGAGCGTGGGCGGCACGACACCGGCGAGGACGCGCATGGTGGTGGACTTCCCGGCGCCGTTGCGCCCCAGCAGTGCGCTGGCCTGGCCCGCGTACGCCGCCAGGTCGACGCCGGCGACGGCCTCGACCTGACCGAACCGCACGTGCAGCTCGCGGACGTCGACCATGGGCTCAGGTGGGGGGATGCTCACCAGAGCAAGTCTTCCGGAGCGGTCCGGTCCTGTCAGAGGAATGCAGCGACTCCCCTCCGGCCGCAAGCCCGTCGGAGGATCCGCGTGGTTGGATCCCGTCATGACACCCGAGGACCACCTGGCCGCCGTGGCCCACGAGGTCGCGGCCTTCCGCGCCGGGCTGGAGCGGGCGCTCACCGCGCCCGAGGGGTTCGACACCGCGGTGGCGAGCTGTCTCCCGTGGACCGTGCGGGATCTCACCGTTCATCTCGGTGAGGTGCAGCGCTGGGTCGTCCACGCGATCGACCACGGCAACCCCGACGCACCGACGCCCGAGCCGGTCGACGACGCCGACCTGGTGGCCTGGTTCGCGCGAGGGTCCGAGGAGCTGCTGGCCCACCTCGACGTCGACCCCGCCACGCCGGCCTGGACATTCGGCCCCGACAAGGTCGTCGGGTTCTGGCAGCGACGCCAGGTCCATGAGCACCGCATCCACCGTTGGGACCTCGAGGACGCGCTCGGTGACGCCAGCCCGCTCGACCCGGTCGTCGCCCATGACGGGATCGACGAGGTCGCCACGATGTTCTGGCCGCGTCAGCTGCGGCTTGGCCGCACGGAGGAGCCTCCTGACGCCCTCACGATCCTCACCTCGGACACCGACGGCGCCTGGACCGTGGGGCCCGGCGAGGTGTCCGCCGCCCTCAGCGGGACCGCCGCCGACATCGCGCTCGCCCTCTGGCACCGCATGCCGGGTGACGACCCAAGGCTGACCTGGACCGGCGACGTCGTTCGCGGACGCGAGCTGCTGGCGCTCAAGCTCACGCCCTGACGCCGCCGGCCGCCGTCGTCAGGCGGGGAAGGTCTCCCCCGCGGCCGCCATCTCACGGAGCCACGCGGTGGGGCGGAAGCGGTCACCGTAGGCCTCGGCGAGCTCGTCGGCCCGCGCCAGGAAGGCGGCCAGCCCGACGGAGCCGTCGGCGCCGACATAGCCGGTCATGAACTGGGCGGCCCCACCGGTGTTGGGCGGGAACCCGATCCCCATGATCGAGCCGATGTTGGCGGCCGCGGCCGAGGAGATGACGCCCTCCTCGAAGCATTTCGCGGTCTCGAGCGCCTCGGCGAAGAGCATCCGCTCCTGGATGTCGACGAGCGGAAGCGGCTCGGCGGCGAGGAACTCCTCCGCCAGACCCGGCCACAGCCGGGTGCGCTTGCCCGCGTCGTCGTAGTCATAGAAGCCGGCCCCCTTGAGCCGGGAGGGGCGACCGAGCTCGATCATGCGGTGTACGACGGCGACGCCCGGGTGGGAGACGTAGGGCGTCCCGTCGCGCTCGGCGGCGGCGGCGTAGGCGCGCTCGATCTTGCCGAACAGCTCCATGTTGAGCTCGTCGGTGAGTTGCAGCGGTCCCACGGG
>JAGQUE010000301.1 GCA_020438665.1 Nocardioidaceae bacterium
CGGCGCAGTTCGCAACTGGACCTCGCGCCTCGGACGTCGCGGGAGCGGTTGAGGGCGAACGTCGCGGTTCTGGAGTTGCTGGCCGTCTTGGATGCGTAGAACCGGCTGCCGTCCGAGCAAGAGCAGGGTGTGCTGGCGCGCTGGTCGGGTTGGGGGTCGCTGCCGGAGGTATTCGATGACGACGCTCGGCACAACGAGGACGCGACTCGAGCTCGGGATCTGCTCCAGGGCCGGGCACGCGCGGCCGCGGCCCGTACGACGCTGAACGCGCACTACACCGATGCCGCGCTGGTCAAGGCGGTGTGGTCGGCGCTGGGTGCGGCTGGGTTCGATGAGTCGGCCGGCGGGCGGGTGTTGGAGCCGGGATGCGGAGCGGGCACCTTCATCGGGTTCGCGCCCGAGCATGTGCGCGAGGTGGTCGGGGTCGAGCTGGATCCGACGACGGCCCGGGTGGCGTCGCTGCTGTATCCGGCGGCGGACATCCGATCGGAGTCGTTCGCCGAGACCCGGCTCCCGGAGAGGCGCATGGACCTGGTGGTCGGCAACGTTCCCTTCGCCGATGTCGTCCCGCATGACTCGACCCACAATCGGCTCGGGTTGAGCCTGCACAACTACTTCATCTTCAAGAGCCTGCACCTGGTGCGTCCCGGTGGCGTGGTGGCGGTGCTGACCTCGCGGTGGACGATGGATGCAGCCAACCCGAAGGCCCGCGATGCGTTCGCCGGCACGGCGGACCTCGTCGCCGCGGTCCGGTTGCCGAACCAGACCCATCAGCAGGCGGCCGGGACCGACGTCATCACCGACGTGCTGGTCTTCCGGCGGCGGGTTGAGGGCGAGGAACCGGTCGGGCTCACCTCCGGGTGGCGTGACGTCGAACCCTTGCCGCCTAAGTGGGCGGGCCCCCGGTTCGAGGACGCCGAGGTCACGCTCAACTCGTTGTTCGCACAGCAGCCGGGCCGGGTCATCGGGCGTCTGACCTCGCGCACGGGACGCTTCGGACCCGAGGTCGAGGTCCAGCCTCCGCTCCTGGGAGAGGGGCAGAGTCTGGCCGAGCGGGTGGCAGCGGACCTGGAACGGCAGCTCACGTTCTCGCTGACCAACTACGCCGACGTCCGGCCGCTGTTCACCCCAGCCCCGGCCGCACCTCGACCGACTCCAACCGGCCCAGCGCTGCCGTCGTCGGCACCACACCCGCTTCCGACGTCGGGGTCGCGCCGTGGGCGCCGCGGTGAGGAGGAGCCGCTGGTCCTCCCGGGCACGGTGGTCCGGGCCGAGGGCCACATCACCACTGGTGAGAACGGCGAGTGGCTGCAGGTGCGTCACGGCGTGCCGGAGCCGCTGGAGGTGCCGAGGTCTCAGGCGAACGAGCTGCGGATGCTGCTGGGGCTGCGGGACACGGTCGTCACGCTGCTGGAGGCCGAGGCCACCACTCCCCTGCCCGGAGACCTCCCGACGCCGGCGACGCTCCCGAAGGGTCCGGGGACGGCGGGTGAGGAGCAGATGACGGCGCTGCGGGAGCGGCTGAACCGTCAGTACGACGCCTACGTGAAGCGGTACGGGCCGATCAACCGGGTCACCGGTCGCAACACCGGCCGAGTCGACCCCAAGACCGGTGAGCCGGTGCTCGCGCAGGTCCGGCCGCGGCAGGGCGGGTTCCGCAGCGACCCCCACTCCCCCGCGGTCTTCGCGCTCGAGCACTACGACTCGGCGACGGGGACGGCTCGCAAGGCCGACATCTTCACCGAGCGGGTGGTCGCACCCCGGGTGCTCCGCACCCACGCCGACTCTCCGGCCGACGCGGTGTCGCTGTGCCTGGACACCTACGGCGAACTCCGCACCAGTGAGATCGCCCGGCTGCTCGGCGTCGACCAGACGCAGGCCGCGGTCGAGCTGGAGGCGTTCGCGTTCGTCGACCCCGACACCGTCAAACGCACCACTGAGGGCTGGACCGCGGACTGGGTACCGCGGGCGGAGTTCCTGTCCGGGAACGTCCGCGCCCGACTGAACCGGGTCGGGGAGGTCCTCGAGCAGCTCGTCGAGGGCGCCACGGTGACCGGCGATGCGTCGGCGCAGCCGATGGTCCGTCGACTCCAGGCCGCCGAGTCGGCACTCGAACAGGTGCTGCCCGAGGATCTGGGGCCGACCGAGATCGTCGCCCAGCTCGGGGTGCCGTGGGTGCCGGCGGCGACGGTGGAGCAGTTCCTGCGCGAGACACTGGAGGACCGCACTGTCGAGGTCGAGCATCCCGGCGGATCGGTGTGGTCGGTGCGCGGCAACCGGCACTCGGTCGCGGCACGCAACACGTGGGGCACCGACCGGGCCACGGCGATCGACATCGTCCAGGCCTGCTTGGAGCAGCGGCAGATCCGGGTCACCGACGAGACCCCCGACGGGCGCCGGATTCCCAACGAGACCGCCACGTTCGCCGCCCAGGAGAAGGCCGAGCAACTGCAGGAGAGGTTCGCGACCTGGCTGTGGGAGGACCCGGACCGCTGCCAGCAACTGGTGCGGGCCTACAACGACAAGCTGAACGCGATCGTGCTGCGCTCCTACAACGTCGACGAGGACAAGCACTACCCGGGCATGGCCCGGGTCCAGGACGGCCGCCCGCTGCGGCTGCGGCCTCATCAACATGCCGCAGTGGCGCGGATGGTGGCCCAGCCCTCGGTGCTACTCGCCCACGAAGTCGGCGCCGGGAAGACATTGGCCGCCGTGGCCGGTGTCTCGGAGCTGCGGCGCCTCGGGTTGGTGCGCAAGCCGGCGGTGGTGGTGCCCA